>JAVWDK010000012.1:0-15701 GCA_036642175.1 Bacilli bacterium | reverse complement strand
TAATTTAGTATCATTTTTTTAAATATTTATGTTATAATTTTAAATACAATAAACAACAGTGGAGGTAAGAAATATGTGGGATAAATTTGAAGGTAAAAAATGGAGAGAATCAATTGATATAGAAAATTTTATAATAAATAATTATCACGAATATACTGGTAATGATACTTTTCTAGTAGGAATTACTGATAAAACAAAAAATGTATTAGCTGTTTTTAATAAATTAAAAATAGAAGAACTAAAAAAAGGAATTGTTGATATTGAAACAAACATAATGTCAGGAATTGATAATTTTGAACCTGGTTATATTGATAAAGAAAATGAAGTAATTTTTGGACTTCAAACAGATAAACCTTTAAAAAGAATTATTAATCCTTACGGTGGAATGCGAATGGTAAAAAATTCTTTAGAAAGCTATGGATATAAATTGAATGAAAATGTCGAAAAATATTTTAATATGTTTAGAAAAACTCATAATCAAGGAGTTTTTGATGTTTATACTAAAAATATTAGAAAAATGCGTAGTGCTCATTTGATAACTGGATTACCCGATGCTTATGGCAGAGGTAGAATTATAGGAGATTATAGAAGAATTGCTTTATATGGAATTGATTATCTTATATTAAAAAAAGAAGAAGATTTAGAACTTCATAGTGAAATCACTAGTAGCCCAGATATTAGACTTCGTGAAGAAATAAGTGAGCAAATAAGAGCATTAAATGAAATAAAAAGTATGGCCAGTAAATATAACTTTGATATAAGTAAACCAGCTAAAAATGCAAGAGAAGCAATTCAATGGTTATACTTTGGTTATTTAGCAGCTATTAAAGAAAATAATGGAGCAGCTATGAGCTTGGGAAGAACTTCTACATTTTTAGATATTTATATTGAAAAAGATTTAGAAGAAAATATTATAACAGAAACAGAAGCACAAGAACTAATTGATCAATTGGTTCTTAAATTAAGACTTGCTTGTCATTTAAGAACTCCAGAATATAATGAACTTTTTGCGGGAGACCCAACTTGGGTTACAGAAAGTATTGGCGGAATGTTAAAAGATAAATCATTAGTAACTAAAAATTCATACAGATATCTTCACACTTTAATTAATTTAGGGTCTTCACCAGAACCCAATATGACTGTTTTATGGAGTAATAGATTGCCTGATAATTTTAAAAAATATTGCAGTAAAATGAGTATTTTAACAGATGCAATTCAATATGAAAATGATGATTTAATGAATCCAATTTATGGAAACGATTATGGAATAGCTTGTTGTGTTTCAGCAATGAAAATTGGTAAACAAATGCAATTTTTTGGAGCAAGATGTAATTTAGCTAAAGCTCTTTTATATGCAATTAACGGTGGAATTGACGAAATAAGTAATAAATTAGTCATTGATGATATTCCAAAAATCGAGTCAACAATTTTAGATTATGATGAAGTATTCAACAATTATAAAATAGTATTGAAAAAAGTTGCAAAAACTTATGTAGATGCAATGAATATAATTCACTATATGCATGATAAATATGCTTATGAAAGAGGGCAAATGGCACTACATGACACTGATGTCAAACGATTAATGGCTTTTGGAATAGCAGGTCTTTCTGTGGTAGCAGATAGCTTATCAGCAATTAAATATGCAACAGTAAAACCTATAAGGAATAATATTACAATAGATTTCAATATAGAAGGAAATTATCCTAAATATGGCAATGATGATGACCGAGTAGATAATATTGCCGTTGAAATCGTTAAAATATTTAGTAATGAATTAAAAACACACGCTTTATATCGAAATGCAGTTCATACATTATCGGTTCTTACCATAACTTCAAATGTTGTGTATGGAAAAAATACAGGAGCAACTCCCGATGGCAGAAAAAGAGGGACTCCTTTTGCCCCAGGCGCTAATCCAATGCACGGAAGAGATACTAGTGGTGCTTTAGCCAGCTTGAATTCTGTTGCTAAGATACCTTATAAAAATATTTGCCAGGATGGAATATCTAATACATTTTCTATTGCTCCTTCGAGTTTAGGTTATAATGATGAAGAAAGAATATTGAATTTAATAAATATATTAGATGGATATTTTAAACAAGGTGCACAACATCTTAATGTAAATGTTTTAAATCGAGAAACTTTAATTGACGCAATGAATAATCCTTTAAAGTATCCAACTTTAACCATTAGAGTGAGTGGATATGCAGTTAGGTTTAATAAGCTTTCAAAAGAACAACAACAAGAAGTTATTAGTCGAACTTTTCATGAGGCTATATGATTGGTAATATTCATTCAATTGAAACTTTAGGACTTGTTGATGGACCTGGTATAAGAATTGTAATATTTATGCAGGGGTGTTCATTGAGATGCTTATTTTGCCATAATCCTGATACTTGGCAAAGAGAATCTAATTTTAAAATGACGCCTTTAGAAGTTGTTACTTTGATTTGTAAATATAAAAATTATATTATGAATAATGGAGGCGTTACTTTTTCTGGAGGAGAACCATTATTTCAAAGTGAATTTTTAATTGAAACTTTAAAACTTTGTAAAAAAAATAAAATTCATACTTGTATTGATACTTCAGGTGTTGGAACAAATATTGAAGAAGTACTAAAATATACAGATTTAGTTATTTTCGATATTAAAGATGTTAATGATAAGTATCAGTATTTAACGGGTAAAAAAATCGATAAATCATTAGAGTTTTTGAAAATTTGCCAGAAATTGAATAAAAAAATGTGGATAAGACAGGTTATAATTCCTGGTATTAATGATAATGAAAAGTATATATTAGAATTAAAAAAATTTATTAGTTATCTAAAGAATGTTGAAAAAGTTGAGTTGTTACCATATCACACAAAAGGAGTTAGTAAGTATAAAAAAATAAATATTAGATATCAATTAGATGGTATACATGATATGGATGTTGATAAGTGTAAGGAATTTGAAAGATTACTATGATTATTACTAACTCCAATTTATATTATAGTTATAACAAATAGGAAAAGTAGTTTTGTAATAAAAACTATTTTTTTGACATTTTTTGATTTTAAATATAAACTATAGTTAGTGGTGATTGTGTGAAAGAAAAAATACTGATAACAGGAATTGACCATTATGGTCGTGGAATTGGAAAATTGTATAATAAAGTTATCTTTATAGCTAATGCTTTAATTGGTGAAGAAGTAGAATGTTTAATTGTCAGCAATAAAAAAAATTATTGTGAAGGAAAGGTTATTAATTATCTTAAAAAAAGTACTGATAGAGTAAATCCAATGTGTAGGTATTATGATATTTGTGGTGGATGTAACATTATGCACATGAATTATAATAATCAGTTGAAATTTAAAGAAAACAAGCTTAAAGAAATATTAAATAAATTTGCTTTAGTAGATGAAAAAGTCATAAAGCCAATTATTAAAAGTGATGAATTATATTATCGAAATAAGATAACTTTACAAGTTAAAGATAAGCTTGGGTTATATGAGGATAAAAGTTATAAAATTGTTAACATTAATAAGTGTATTATAAGTAATCAACATATTAATGATATTATTGAAAAATTAAATGAACTTGATTTAAGTAATATTAATCAAATTGTTATTAGAAGTAGTGAAATAACTGATCAGATAATGATTATATTGTGTATTTATAATAAGATAGTTGAAAAAATATTTATTGATAAATTAAGTCCTTTCTGTACTTCACTTATAAAAAAATATAAAAATGAATATAAGGTTTTACATGGTAATAATTTTATAGTAGAAGAACTAAATAATTATAAATTTAAAATATCGGCAGATTCTTTTTTTCAAGTAAATACAAAACAGGCCATTAAAATGTATGACTTAGTAAAAAAGTATTGTGGTAATAATATTTTGGATTTATATTGTGGAACAGGAACAATTGGAATATATGCTAATAAAAATCATTTGACTGGAATTGAGATGAATCAATATGCAATAAAGGATGCTATAGAAAATGCTAAAATTAATGGTGTTAGTGCTAAATATATATGTGATGATGTTAAAAATAGTATTTCTAAAATAAACACTAAATATGATACTATAATAATTGATCCACCACGAAATGGACTTGATAATGAAAGTATTAACAATATTTTAAAAATTAATCCTTTAACAGTTATTTATGTTTCATGTGATCCTGTAACATTGGCTCGTGATTTAAACTGCTTAAAAAAGAAATATAATATAGTAGAAATTGTGCCATTTGATATGTTTCCTAGCACTTTCCATGTTGAATGCGTGTGCGTGCTAAATAGATGTTAAATTCTTTATAAGAAAGCTAATTGCTCTCGGCTAAAATGAAAGATTTTAATTATATTTATTGTATTCGAAAGGATGATTGAATGAAAAAAGGCTTAATAATTTTTTTGCTTTTCGTGTTAATCGGAACTTCTTTATTAATATATCAAAAATATAATAGGCAAAAAATAGTTGAAAATGACTTGATTATTGTAGAAAAGATAAGCAAACATTATAACACTTATGTAAAAACAATAAAAGAGACTTATTTATATACGTTAAATAACAATATTTATAACGAAAAAGGTGTTATAGGTAAAAATGTTGAAATAACATTGTCACAACAGCAGATAAATCCTGATACCTTATATTTTCATATTGAACAATTAGATGCTTATATTAAATATGAAGATGTAACACCTATTTTAAATATAAGTTTAAAGGACGAAACTTACAAAAAATATATTGTTTTCAATCAAAATATACTAACAAAAAGTCCAACTAGTTTTTATGATCAAAAAGGTTTGGTTTATAAACTAAATGAATCATTTAGTTTACCAATTATTATAAAAGAAACAGATCGTTATTATATAGAATATAATAATAATTTATTATATGTTTTAAAAGAAAATGTTGAAAGCTTAGTTGATATAAATAATACTCAAGAAAAAGTACGAGATAATATTAGAACTTTAGCTTATCATTTTGTATATAAAAAAGGGGAAAAATGCCTTAATAAATACATTTGTCACTCTGACATACAATTTATTGAACATATGAAATATATAAATTCTAACAATTATTTTTCTTTAAAAATGAAAGATTTAGCTTTGTTTTTAGATAGCAAAATAAGAATTCCCGAAAAAAGTATTGTTATAACTTTAGATGATGGTTATTTATTAAAAAATGCTATTGAAATTCTTGAAAATTATAAAGTAAATGCAACTTATTTTATTGTAACGTCTTGGAATGATGTAAGTAATATAAAATCAGATTTTGTTGAATTTCACTCTCATACTGATAATATGCATAATAATTATAAATGTCCAGGTGGTAATCAGGGAAGTCAATTATTATGTGATAATAAACAAAAAATAATAGAGGATTTAAAAATAAGCCAAAGCAAATTAAATAATTCGAAAATATTCTGTTATCCATTTTATGACTACAATAACTATATAATAAATATATTAAAATATTTAGGCTTTAAAATGGCTTTCGTTGGTGAAAATAATGAACAAGGATTATCAAATAAAAATACTAATAAAATGAGACTACCACGGATGACAATATCATCATATACGACAATGAAACAATTTATTGATTTATTAAAATAGAACTTTTATAGACAAAAGGCATATAATAAATTGAGGTGGTTATATGTACAAAATATATCAGATAATGCCAGGTGATACTTTAGAAAATATTGCCAATAACTTTGGAATAAGTATTGAAGAAATAAGAAAAATAAATAATTTGCCGCTTAATTATGCTTTTCAAGTAGGAGAACAAATTGTCATTCCAAATCGGAAAACAGAACCATTTTTTTATTATACAGTTTTAAAAGGTGATAATATGTATGAAATTGCTAAAAAATATAATGTTGATTTAAATACATTACTACAAATTAATGGACTAAATAATGGTGATTATATTTATTCAGGTGAAAAGATAATGGTACCATCAGCAAACGTAAAAACTTATGTAGTGGTAGAAAATGATTCATTAAATAGTGTAATTAGTAAATTGAATACTAATGTAAATGATTTAATAAAAGATAATGAATTAATCTATTTATTACCAAATCAATTATTAATAGTTAAAAATTAATCTACATTAAATGTAGATTTTTTGTAACTATTTATGGATTTAATTCAATTTAATATTTTAGTAATAATATTTTAAAACATTGTTTTTATCTATCTCTTTTTTAATTATTAAGAATTTTATGAATATATTAAAATATATATTAGATAAGCTATAAAAATTATAAATATGAATGTAATATTTATACGCAAAAAAGAGGAACTAAATCCTCGGATTACTTTTGTAAATACTAAGGTTGTGGTTTAACAGGACATTCAACGCATAAGCAATCACTAAATAATTCTAATTTTCCTTGTAAAATAGTTTCTAACCTTGTGATAGAATTTACCATAGACTGAACAGATTTATTGACATTTAATAATTCTTCGTTAGTTTTTGACAAAGCTATTGCTGCTTGGATTTTTTCACCTTCAGCATTTAAAATATGTGATAGTCCAGTTTGCTCAAGAGCTACTGATTCGATAATATCTGTAACGGCTTCGCATTTAGTAATACCACTAGGTTTTATTATAGGCATAGACATATAAAATCGCCTCTCCTTCCTTTATATATTATGTTAGTTATTATTATTGTGTATGTATTATTGTAAATAATCTTATTTTGTTATTTTAAAAATAAGAATCATAACAACATTCTTTTTTATCATCACAATCAATTCGACATTCACAGTCACAAGGATTACAACAAGGTTTTAAAATATTTATAGCACATAATTTTAGACAAATAATAATAGTGCCGCTTTCACATTTCAAAACAATTTTTTTGCTTTGTACATCACATAAAGATAAAACAACAGTTTGATGTATTTCTTCATCAAATTTGCTATTTATAATTAAACAAATTTTATATTTTTCTATAGATTTAACATTTAGAATTAGTCCTTCTGGTAAATATAGTATAGTTGGTTTTTGAAAAGTATAAAGTTCGCAAAATTCATTGTCTAAATGTTTAATTTTAATTTTTAAATAAGCTAGTTTTTTTAATCCCATTTTTCCACCCCTTTTTCTTCTAATCATTTTATTATATGAAAAAAGATAATTATTGCTATGGCAAAATCATTATTAACACATATAATAAAATGAAAAGTAAGGAGGAAGAAAAAATGATAAAAATAAAAAGAAAAATTTCTTTATTAAATAATCCGGAAAATATATATACAGGCTTAGACTTTAGTGATGATAAATATATCGCACTGCAACCCAAAGAAAAATTAATAGTCGAATATAATAAAAAGATTAAAAAAATTAATAATATCTCTACAAGTAATGCTTATTCTAGTATTGCTAAAGATTGTCATAAGACATTGTTTTACATGGCTGTTTTAAACAATAAAACCAATTTATTCCGTACTACTTGTGATTATAAAGAAATAGATTCATTAAAATTGAAAGTTCCAAATGAATATAGTGATTATATTAATTCTATTTCATTAAATAATCATTTTGAAAAAATTTTAATTGCTACTAATAGAAAAGTTTACTCAATAGATAAAAATGGCAATTTCATTACATCAGAAATATCTAATAATGCAACTAATTTTTTAATTGGTATAAATACTTCTATAATGCCAAGCAATTATTGTTGCTATTCAGGAATTAAACCAATTTGTAAAAAAAACAATTATTTTAGTTGTGCAGGATATTTTTGCAATAATAAGTATGTTGCATATGTTAAGGATAATTCAGCTTATTTAGCGGTAATTTCAGATAATGGTAATATTATCTCTAATAATTATATAGATGATGATATTATTATTAATAGTATTGTGAATGTTAATGGGCAACTTGAATTATTAATAACAAAAAATAAAAAATATAATTATCTTTACGTAACTAATGAATTTTGCCCTTGTGAAAATTTGAATAATGATTGTGATGACATATGTCAAGATAATGATTGCTTAAAAAATAAGGAGTACTTTGAGTTTTGTCAAACGGCTAGTGATACTTATGATTATATGGAAATAATTGACAGATGTCAAAGCTGTGATACAAGTAATTGTAGTATTATTGAATCAATAGCATTAATTGAAGCTGCGTTATCACATATTTTAAACGCTGAAGGTGAAAAAATTCAAAAGGCTGTATTAATGGCTGATGATACAAGTGAATTATTGAAAGTTAATGATTCGGTAAACCAGGTTATTAGAAATATCACTTTTTTAGAATATATTCTATATAATAAATTGGAGTTATCAAAACAGTGTGAATCATCATCAGATGACGAGTGCTAATATTTGCAAAAAAATATATGCGGTTGTTTAAGCTTGTAATAATATTGCAAGTTTTTTATATACATAATAATTGTTATATAAATTAATTTCACTTAATTTCGATATTTTCTAAAATTAATGGGAAAAAATCTTTTTTTTTGCTATAATTAATAAAGTAATAAAAATATTATTAAATATTTTTGAATAAAGGAGATTTATGATAGAAATAATAAAAGATACATTACTAGATTCATTAAAATTAATTCCCTTCTTATTTTTAGCTTTTCTTTTAATGGAATATATAGAACATAAATTAGATAATAAAAATAAAAAAATATTTATAAAGTCAGGTAAATATGGACCATTTATTGGAAGTATTTTAGGAGCTTTTCCTCAATGTGGTTTTTCTGCAGCAGCTACTAATTTATATGCGGCAAGAATCATTTCTATTGGAACTTTAATTTCTATTTATTTATCAACATCAGATGAAATGTTACCTATTTTTTTATCAAAAGGAGTCAATATAAACATTTGCTTAAAAATAATTGCTATAAAAATTATGATTGGAATGATTTTTGGATTTGTAATTGACTATATATTAAGAAACAAGAAGTGTAGTAAGAATGATATTCATGATTTTTGTAATGATGAAAAATGTGATTGTAATCATGGAATATTTAAATCAAGTATTAAGCATACTATAAATATTCTACTATTTATAACAATTATTTCTTTTTTCTTAAATATGTCACTATTTTATTTAGGTGAAGAAAACATAGCTAAAATATTTATGAAAAACAGTATATTTGGACCTTTTATAGCGAGTTTGATTGGATTGATTCCAAACTGTGCAGCAAGTGTTGTAATAACTGAATTATATCTTAGTAATGCTATTACTTTTGGTTCTACAATGGCTGGACTTTTAACGGGAAGTGGAATTTCTTTGTTACTTCTTTTTAAGACAAATAAGCATTTAAAAGAAAATCTTGGAATTTTATTTTCCGTATATGGAATTGGTGTTATAAGTGGAATTGTTATTGATTTATTTAAAATAATTATGTAAACATTATATTAATAAACATTATATAAAAAACAGGAGGTATTTATGATTTTTAGTAGTATTCCTTTTCTTTTCTTCTTTTTTCCAATATTTTTAATATTATATTATTTGATTCCATATAAATTTAAAAATACATTATTATTAATTTTTAGTTTGATTTTTTATGCCTGGGGTGAACCAGTATATGTGATTTTAATGATTTTCTCTTGCCTATTGAATTACTATAGTGCCTTATTTATTGAAAGATATAACAATGATAAATACAAAAAGAAATTATTTTTAATTATATCAATTATAGTAAATATAGGATTATTAGGCTTTTTTAAGTATGGCGATTTTATTCTTGAAAATATAAATACTTTATTTAATTTGAATATGTCATTATTAAAAATAGGCTTGCCAATAGGAATTAGTTTTTTTACTTTTCAGACGATGAGTTATACAATTGATGTTTATCGTGGTGAAGTAAAAGCTAATCATAATTTTTTTACCTTTACTACTTATGTATCAATGTTTCCACAACTTATTGCTGGACCAATTGTTAGATATGAAACAGTTGAAAAAGAATTAAAACAAAGAACAATAAATTTTGAAAAATATTGCTCTGGTTTAAAAAGATTTTTAGATGGTGTTTTTAAAAAAGTATTGTTAGCTAATAATATTGGGTTTTTATGGAATATTATAAGTTCTAATTCAAATAATGCTGTATTAACTGCTTGGCTAGGATTAATTGCTTTTTCTTTACAAATTTATTTTGATTTTAGTGGTTATTCAGATATGGCTATTGGAATGGGAAAAATGCTTGGGTTTGAATTTTTGGAAAATTTTAATTATCCTTATATTTCAAAAAGCATAACTGATTTTTGGCGAAGATGGCATATTTCTCTTTCAACATGGTTTAAAGATTATGTGTATATTCCGTTAGGTGGTAGTAGATGTAAAAAAACAATTATAATTAGGAATATTTTAATAGTCTGGATGTTAACTGGTATTTGGCATGGAGCTGCTTTTAATTTTATTATTTGGGGATTATATTTTGGAGTTATTTTAGTTTTAGAAAAATTTGTATTAAAAAAATATATAGATAAATTGCCAGATTTTATGAAACATATTTATTCTATTTTGCTAATAATGATTGGGTGGCTAATATTTGCTTTTGATGATATGGATTTGTTATTTTCCTATACAAAATCGTTGCTTGGAATTAATACTAATTTGATAGATAATAATTTTATGTATTATTTTAGTAATTATTTTATAATAATAGCATTGGGAATTCTATTTTCAATCCCAATTTATCCATATTTAAAAGAAAAAATTAAAAATTCTAAAGTTAGTCATATAATACTTATATTTATATATGTTTTACTTTTTATTATAACAATTTCACTACTTGTTAGTGATACATATAATCCGTTTTTATATTTTAGATTTTAATGAGCAGTTAAATTTATTTTAACATTTATAGAAATTTAAAAATTTGGATAAGCAATAAAATAAAACTACATAAGGAGGCAATATGGAAAAATATTTTGAAAAATTTCTCGCTATTACTGTTAGCGTCATCGTATTATTGTTTTCAGCGATGTTTTTTATAAATGAAAAGAAAACATTTTCAGAAAATGAGAATAGATATTTAACTAGTTTTCCTAAATATAGTTTTTCTACTTTGGAAAATGGAAAATATACAAACAATATAAAAGACTATTTAAGTGATCATTTTCCGTTTAGAGACGAGATAATGGGGTTTAAAACCTTAACATATAAAGCTTTAGGAATAAATCAAATTAATGATGTTTATTTAGGTAAAGATGGTTACTTAATTGAAAAATTTAAAAAAATGAACAATATGGAACAAATAATTATTAGAATAAATAAATTTGCCGAAAAATTAGATAATACTAATATCCAAATAATGCTTGTTCCAACTAGTGCTTCAATAAATGATGATAAATTGCCTAAATATGCTATCAATGAAGATCAGAATAAAATTATTAATGATATGTATAGACAATTAAATATAACAAATATTCCACTTTTTGAACTGTTTAAGAATAAAAATAACGAGTATCAATTGTATTATAAATTAGACCATCATTGGACTAGTTATGGTGCATATTTTGCCTATTTAAAATATTGTCAATTGAATAAGTTAAAACCAATTACAATTGAACAATACAAAATAATGACTGTAACTAATGAATTTTATGGTACATTATATTCTAAGACAAATGATTACTCTTTAAAACCTGATAGCATTGTTACATTTAGTTTGGATAGTAATTATACTGTTACATATAAAGATACTAACAAGCAAACCAATTCTTTATATGAAAATTCTTATCTTAATAAAAAAGATAAATATTCATACTTTTTAGATAATAATCATGCTTTAATTGAAATAACAAATATGAATGTAAATAATAAAAATGAAGTTTTAATTATTAAAGACAGTTATGCTAATAGTTTTGTCCCTTTTTTAGTAAATCATTATAAAAAGGTTAATATTATTGATCCAAGATATTATAAAGAAAGTATTTCTGAATATGTTAAAAAAAATACAATAGAAAATATTTTGTTTTTATATAATATAAATACTATTGATAATGATTTGGGAATATTATCAATTAAATAATTGAATTTGTATGCAAAATATAGTACAATAATAATGGTGATAATATGAAAGCTTTAATAACTGGGGCAAGTTCAGGAATTGGTGCTGATATGGCACGAATTTTGGATAAAAGAGGATATGACTTGATTTTGGTGGCACGTCGTAAAGAAAAGTTAGAACGATTAAAAGCAGAATTAAAAAATAATGTAGAAATAATTGTTATGGATATTTCGAGTACTTTTAATTGCATGAAATTATATAATAAAACAAAAAAAGAAGATATTGATATTTTGATTAATAGTGCTGGGTTTGGAATATTTGGAAAGTTTGTTGAAACTAATTTAGATAAAGAATTAGACATGATTGATTTAAATGTTAAATCACTTCATATCTTAACCAAATTATTTTTGAAGGATTTTAAAGAAAAAAATAAAGGTTATATTTTAAATGTTGCTTCAGCTGCTGCTTTTTTACCAGGACCGTTAATGGCTACATATTATGGAACAAAAGCATATGTTTTAAGACTAACACAGTCAATAAATGAAGAATTGAAAAAAGATAATTCTAACGTATATATTGGTGCTATGTGTTCAGGACCAGTTAATACAGAATTTAACAATGTTGCAGGAGTAAAATTTTCCATAAAATCTTTAGAAAGTTATGATGCTGCCATGTATACTCTAAATAAGATGTTTAAAGGGAAAACACTTATAATTCCTGGCTATTTTATGAAAATAGGAATTTTTATAAATAGATTGATACCATATAAAATGCAAGCACAAATATCTTATAACTTACAAAAAAATAAAAATTAGCAAAATATATTGAAAAATTTTATTTTTCAAGTATAATAATTAATAGAATAGAAAGAGGTAATTATATGAAAGGATTTTTAATTGGACCAGATAATGAAAGATTTGAGGCAGATATCGTTAGATATTTTCAAAATGTTAACGATAAATATTTAATTTATAAAAAGAATGAAAAGAATGAAAAAGACCAAAATGGTTATATTTTACTAAATGCTGTTAAAGTTGTAAATGATAATGGAATTAAAGTTGGGGAAACAATTGTTGATGAAAATGAATGGTCATTAATAAAAAATTTTTTAAACCAAACTGTTACAGCTAACAAAGAAGGTAAGAAATTATCAATTATAGATTGTAATCCTGTTGAAATAAATGATTTGAAAATAAACAATCAAAGGCAATTTAAATTAAAAGAATCAGTTGCTGATTTATTTGGTCAAAACAAGAAAAGTTTTGAAATAATTCAACAAATGGCAAATCAAAGAAACACTGTTGAATATCCAGTAGCACCAGAAGTGACAGAATTTGTAACGAGAAAACCAGTAACAGAAATGCCATCTTTTAATTTAAATACAGAAGCAACAATAAATAGTGATACATCAACTTACCGTGAAACAGCAACAAATAGTGAAACATTAATACAGCCAGTAGTAAATGTAACTGCACCTAATCCAGTTGGAGAAACAAGTTTACCAACTTTTGAAATTAATTCTGAAATAATTTCTGACAAAACAGATAATTTTGAAGAATTATATAAAAAAGAAATTGAAAATAATGATAAATTGTTGAAAGAAATTGATGAGCTAATTAAAGATAACGCTAACTTGAAAGCGGTGTTGGACAAATTAAGAGAAATTATTAATGAGTAAATTATAAAAACTCGAGTATATTAAAAAGAGAAAATTATTTTTCTCTTTTTGTGTAATTTTTTTTTAATTTTTGAATTTAGTTTTATTGTAGTATAAAATAACATCCATTTTTCTACAATAAGATGTATATTGGAATTCTTGGTCGCAATGTATAATAAGTCCATGGATATCTTTTTCTTTTATTAAAGAATTTTTATATGCGTTCTAAGACTTAATAATCAAACATAAAATATCATGAGGTGAGTCTATGAAAAATGTTATTAATTATTATTATAATCTTTTTCCAAATGAGATTCATCAGAAGAATAAAAAGTTTTATTTTGAAATTGAAAAAGTAAAATTTGTTTTTTTTGTATATAGTAAAGATTTTTCTAAGACACAAAGCATTGAAAAAATGATACATATTTTAGACGCTGGCAATATAAAATATAATCAGATAGTAAAGAATACAAGTGGTATTATAATAACTTATGTTAATAATAATCCTTATATATTATTAAAACTAAATGAGCAAAGTGAAGACATAGTAATATTTAAAGATATTATTGATTTTAACAAAAGAATGAGTGGCTTATTTAATGAAAAATTAAATATAGAATCATTATTAAGGTTGTGGATGGATAAAATTGATTATTTTGAGTATCAAGTTAGTCAATTTGGTATTAAATTTCCAATTATTAGAAATAGTTTTAATTATTTTATAGGATATGCAGAAAATGCGGTGATTCTTCTTAAAAACCTTATATATGCTAACATTGGTATAATGATTAGTCATCATCGAATAACTAATAACATGATATTACAAGAATTATATAATCCACTTAACTTTGTTCTAGATAGTTCAGTAAGAGATATAAGCGAATATTTAAAAGAAAAACTATTTTTTACAGATAATATTGATATAGTTGAATATTACTTTAAATATAGCAATATAACCAATAATGAAGCTATAATGTTTTTTTCGAGATTATTATATCCAACATACTATTTTGATATTTGCGAAAATATCATTGATGGAGATAATGACACACTATTAAAAACAGTTCTTCAAAGAATAACTGTTTATGAAAAAAATATAAGGTTAATATATATTTTTTTGAAAAAGCAATATAATATACCAGAAATTGAATGGTTATTAATTAATCAAGATTAATTACTTTTCTTACTTCTGGAATATTTTCAATAATGGTTGCTTCTATTTCATTTTTTAAAGTTAAATCAAGCATATGACAATGCGCACATGCACCACTCATTTTAATATAAACAATATTTTTTTCATATTTGATAAACTCAATATTGCCGCCATCATTAATTAAAAAAGGTCTTAAGTTATTAATAATTTCTTTTATTTTATCGACTGTTTCCATTCTATCACCAAAAACATTATACAAAAAAACAAGTAATAAGTAAATAGTTGATAAAAAAATATAATGTTATGATATAATCTTTTTGGTGAGTGGGATGACAAAGTATAAAAAAAGTCACATTATTAAAGGTTTAGTAACTGGAATTGAATCGTATGGAATATTTGTTTCTTTTGATGAATATTATAGTGGATTAATTCATATTTCTGAAATTTCTCATGGTTTTGTAAAAGATGTTAATGATTTTGTTAAAGTGGGTGATACTATTTATACAGAGATACTTGATATAGATGAGGAACAATTTCAACTCAAATTAAGTATAAAAAATATTAGTTATAAATTAAATGGAAATAAGCATAATAATTATAATAGAAAAATAGTGGAAACTAATAACGGCTTTAAAACATTAGAATTCAAATTATCTGCATGGATACAGGAAAAATCAAGCAAAATTAAAGTTGAATAAATTATAAAAAATTTATTGACAAACATTTTTTTAAATGATATAGTTGATTATGTTCAAGGAATATTTGGGCGATTAGCTCAGTTGGTTAGAGCACCTGCCCTACAAGCAGGGGGTCGTAGGTTCGAGTCCTACATCGCCCACCATGCCGGAATAGCTCAATTGGTAGAGCAACTGACTTGTAATCAGTAGGTTGAGGGTTCAATTCC
>JAVWDK010000011.1:0-16364 GCA_036642175.1 Bacilli bacterium | reverse complement strand
AATCACTCCAGATTTTTGAAGTGATTTCATAAATGCCTTAAGTTAATGACATTGTTTTTATTCACCCTTTTTTATTTTTAAATAACATTTAGATTTATCACCATTATTTGAACGTTCATCATTTAAATCTTCTTGCTCTTTTATAAATAATGATAAAAAATCTTTAAAATCTATATCATATGATTCCATAGAAACTTTCCGTACTATTTCTTTTAAATCACTTTCAAATTTAGAATTTAATATAGCAACAACATTAGTTTCAGTATACCTTTTATTATTAGTAAAAACAATTGTTCTAAAATAATATAGTAAAGAACTTAAAACAAACTCATAGTTATCTTCTGTTATATTTAAATCAGTATAGTAATTACTGTTAACAATACTTCCAACTTTTACATCAAATAAATAACATTTTTTAAGGGTGTTTTTTGCATCTTTTGTTTTTTTCATATTCCTAATAGAAAACATTTGTTTTTCCAAACTTCCTTTAAATATCTTTTTTCTTTCTTTTAAAAAGATTATAGATTTTTTTAAATCAAGTACACTATTTGCTGATTGTTGCTGCATTTTTTCATTTAAATCATCATCAACATATGATAATTCTTTAGTACAATACGTTATTTGCGTAATAGCAATTAATAATTCAAATATTGCGATTAATTTCTTTCTTTCATCATCAAAATAAGTAATAAACAATAGATTATATTCACATGTCAAATAAGAATTTAAAAAGGTTCTCAGTTCATCAACGGATTTCTCATGTAATAATTGTTTTATTATTGCATCCGGATTTTCTAAAATTAGAAAAGCATTGAATTTTGTACAAGCCATCTGAAAATTAACATAGTCTTTTTCATTTTTTATCATATTATTCCTCCAAATATTTTACTATTTCTTCATATTTTTTTATTGGTATAAATTTTATTTTATTTTTTATTTCTTCTGATATTTCTTTTAAATCTCTTAAATTGTCATATGGAATTATTATTTTTTTTATATTGTCTTTATAAGCACCCATACACTTTTCTTTTAAACCACCAATTGGTAGTACATTACCACTCAAAGTGATTTCTCCCGTCATCGCAATATCACTTTTAACAATTTTATTAGTAAAAGCACTAATTAATGCAGTTGTTAAAGTTATTCCTGCACTAGGACCATCTTTAAAGACAGCTTCCTCAGGAATATGTATATGAATATCATTATCGATTAATAAATCATAATTAATATGAAATAATTCATAATTTGCTTTTATATAACTTAAAGCTATATAAGCACTTTCTTTCATAACTTCGCCTAAAGAACCAGTCAAAATTAATTTGCCATTTCCCTTATAATAACTAACTTCAAATGCTTTTGATGTTCCTCCATATGAAGTATAAGCAAGCCCATTTACAACACCAACACTGCTTTCTAATCTATTAGGGTAAATATGCGATTGACCTAAGAAATAACTTAGCTGTTTTATTGAAACTAATTTAGTTTCTTTATTCTCCAATACTATCTTAGTTACAATTTTTCTAATTAATGCATCTAGTTCTCTTTTTAATCCACGGACACCTGCTTCCTTTGTATAATTCCTAATTAAATACAATAATGTTTCATCATTAATATTTAGTTTATTTAAACCATTTTGCTCACATAAATTAGGAATTAAATATTTTTGAGCAATATTCACTTTTTCAAAATCTGTATATCCAGATAATTCAATTATTTCCAATCTATCCTTTAAAGCATCTGGAATATTTTCCTTATAATTAGCTGTTAAAATAAATAAAACATTACTTAAATCAAATTCTTCTTCAACATAATTATCAATAAAATGTTTGTTTTGATCTATATCTAATACATCTAATAAAGCACTAGCAGGATCACCCTGAACATTTTTAATTATTTTGTCAATTTCATCAATTAAAAATACAGGATTATTTGACTTTGCTTTTTTTATTGAATTAATAATACTTCCAGCATCAGCTCCAATATAAGTTCGACGATGACCAATAATTTCTGATGTATCACTTACTCCTCCTAAAGATATTTTAACAAATTTTCTATTCATTGCCAAAGCTATTCCTTTTGCAAGACTAGTTTTTCCAACTCCTGATGGACCCACTAAACAAATAACTGTTCCATTTAAAGAATTAGTTACTTTTTTAACCGCTAAAAATTCAACAATTCTTTCTTTAATTTTCTTTAAACCATAATGACTTTGATTTAATACTTCTCTAGCTTTTATTATATCATCATTATCTTTAGTACTTATATTCCAAGGCATATCTAATAAATATTCTATATAATTTCTTACAATACTTAATTCTGGAGACATAGATAATATTGACTGATATTTTTTTAACTCTTTTTGTAACTTTTCTTTAATATTTACTGGACAATCTGATTTTTCAATTCTTATTTTTAAAATATCATTTTCTTCTTCTTTAGACGAAGAATCACCTAACTCTTCTTTAATAGCTTTTATCTTTTCTCTTAATACAAATTCTTTTTGTGTATTATCTATTTCTTTTTTAACTTTAATGTCTAAACTTTTTTCAAGTTTAAATAACTCTTTTTCCTTATATACATCTTCTAATATCATTTCAGCTCTTTTTAATGGATTACTTGCTTTTAAATATTCAAATTTTCTATCCAAATTAGAAGATAAATAAGGTATAATTATATCTGTTAATTTTGATAATGAATTAATATCTTTTATTTGCGATAATAAATTATTACTTACATATGAAATTGTTCTTACATATTTTTCAGTTTCTTTAATTAACTTAATTATTATTAATTCTTCATTATCAACATCTTCATCTATTTTAGATATAATTGACTCTAATATTTCTGAACTATGATTTAAATATTCATAAATAACAGCCCTATTTATACCAGTTAAAATAACTCTTACTTTACCATTAGGCAAAATCATTTTTCGACTTATTTTAGAAATCACTCCAATTCTTGGAAGATTATTTATATCTAAAGTTTCTTCTAAAGGATTTTCATTACTTACTATTAACACATAATTATCATGAAAAAGTTCTGAAACGTCAATTATATTTTTACTTATATCATTATCAAACTCTAATCTAATATCATTATTAGGAAGAAGTACTAGTCCTTTTAAAACAAGAACTGGTAAATTGATTTTAACCAAATATAGCACCTCCTAAACAATTGCTTTTTATTATAATTGATATAATCTAAAATGTCCATATATTTTTATTCAAAAACTGTTTTTCCTACTTTTCACATATTATATATAATATCTAGCTTAGTAATAAAAAAAAGACATTATTTATTATTCAATAAATTATATCTTATATTATTAATCCCTATTTCAAAATATTCATTACTATTACTTAAATTCCTAACCCTATAATTATATATCTTAAGTAATCCATCTTCAACCATTAAAGGATATTGATTCTTAAACCTATCTAATAAATAACCATCTTTTATCTTATAATACTCCAACAAATTAAACTTTGAAGTCATCACCAATTCTCTACCATACACAATCACTTCTAAATTAGGATGCTTATTATATCTTCTAACATAATTTTTAATAATTAAATCAACTTGTCTAAAACTTAATTCATAAGATAAAGTAACCATTTTAGAACCCAAACTATGTAAAAATGCAACAGCATAAGAATTAGTCACATTAAAACTACTATCCGTATAAAATTCTTGGCAATTATTAACCCCACCCAATTCACCAATCAAAGCAACATCATATTTATCATACTTTTCCATAACATTATTAAGCCTTAACACTACTCTTTTATCAACATTATCTTTAAATACATTTTTACTAGCAAAAATCTTGAAAACTTCATTATTCTTAATTTTATCATAATCATCCTGTTTATTAATTAAATAATTAGTATTCTTAGTTTTTGGAAAATCAGTTAATTCAATTTCATATTTTTCTTTTACATACTTAATTTTATATAATCTTTTTTCATTTAATTTAAAAACAAGTTCTCTTCTTAAATCATTTATAATCTTTATAGGAATAAAAAAATCATCACAAAATGTAAAATCAAATTTACTAATTGTGTAAACAGTATCTCCTAATTTAGCTACCTGTTCCTTTACTCTTTGAATAGTTGTTTGACTATTAATTGCTTTACTTACAACATAAGAACTTATTGCTTCAACAACATTTATTCCATCATCAAAAATTAATTTAATATTTTTATCAATATCAATTACACCTTTACAAGTAAGAGGTATCTTTCTAGTTTTCATTTTTAATAATTCATTAATTTCCTTAATTTGCAAATAATTAGTCGTTTTCAAAACAGTTGCACCAAGCTCTATTTCATTATCAATATCCACTTCAATAATATCACCTTTAAAAGCCTTTTCCAAAAATTTATTATTAACTTTAATAGTTTCAAGTGTTAACCCAAAATCTAAACTTTTGTCAATTATTCTAATTCCATCTAATCGATTGACATTATTTTCTAACTTTATTCTAATTTTTTTATTATCAATTTTAATTACTTTTCCTAAAAGTGTTCCCATATGATTAGGTCTAAATTGATTAATTACATTATTACTATTTAATATATAGCCATCAGTAAAATCACGATTAAAAATTTCTTTTAAATCATTAATATCTTGGTTTGTAATTAAAGTTTTACCAATTTTAAAATAATTGTCAATAGCTTTACGATATAGCTTTACAACTAAATAACTGTACTCTGTTCTTTTAGTTCGACCTTCTATTTTAAAACTATCAATTCCCGATTCAATTAATTGATCAATTTCTAAGATAGTATTTAAATCTTTCATACTAAGAAGATATTCAAAAGAATTTACTTTCTTATTGTTATTTATTAAATCATATTTTTGACGACAACAACCTGCACAAGTTCCCCGATTACCACTACGATTACCAATTAAACTACTCATTAAACATTGACCTGAATAACTAACACATAAAGCTCCATGGACAAATGTTTCTATTTCAATAAATGTATTTTTTTTAATTTCTTTAATTGTATCAATACACATTTCTCGTGCTAAAACCACTCTTTTAATGCCTAACTTTTCTAATATCTTAACACCATCCAAATTATGAATATGCATTTGTGTTGAAGCATGAATTTCTAAATTAGGATAAGTTTTTCTAACTAAATCTAAAATACCAAAATCTTGAACAATAATTGCATCAACACTACTTTTATGAAGAAAGTCAATATATTCCATACAAATTTCAATTTCATCTTCATAAATCAAAGTATTTACCGTCACATAAATTTTAACACCATATAAATGAGCATAATTAATCGCTGTAACTATTTCTTCATTAGAAAAATTATTAGCAAAACTTCTTGCACCAAACATATATCCACCTAAATATACAGCATCACATCCTGCTTCTATTACTGCTTTTAATGTTTCCATCGATCCTGCTGGTGCTAACAACTCTGGTTTTTTCATAACATCATCCCTAATAATTATACATTAAAAATACAAATACTAATAGTGTTTATTTCTCACTTAATAATTCATTTAACGAAACAACTTTATAACCTCTATTTATAATATAGTTTATAGCAATCTGTAATTCATCAACATTATTATTACTAGCCTCTAAAGATATAATGCTTCCATTTTCAATGCTTTTTTGAATATGTAAAGTTGGATTACTTTTAATAACTATACTTGGTTTAATTGTATAATTCTTATTTAAAGCACATATTTTTAAATATTCTTCTTTTTCCGTTTCTAAATAACAATAATTTCTTTTTTGCTTTACTATCTTTTTTAAAATAGTGTCCATCCAAATAAAATAACTATTCGAGTAATCACTATTATAACTTAAATTCCCAATATTATGACCTTCTTTAATTAATTCTATTAAAAAATCATTATTATCCTCTAACCAAGAACCATTAATAAAAAAATTGAATTTAACATTTTTAGAAATAGCTAAATTGCGAATGTAATTAATATCAGTATTATCTTTTACAATAATAATTATACTTACTTGTTTCAAATTTTTATTACCACCAATTACATATTTATCATAAATTTTTTCAATTGATATTTCTGGTTTAACACTTTCATAAACTAGTAAATTGTCATTATATTCATTTATTCTTTTCATTTTTTTATAGCTTTCATTAATATCAATTTTTTTTCCATAAATTCCAGGTATTATTGTATTATTAATTATTTTTGCATTAATTGGCTGTAACTCATATTTTTGGCTTTTATCTTTAATCTCAATCATCAAGTTATCTAATTCTTTAACAACATAACCTACTTTCTCCGTATAAAAAAAACTAAAACAGATTAATGTTCCAAGACCAATTATCTCGAAAATCTTTTTCACTTATATCACCTATAAAATTATATGAAATATATTAATTTATTTTCAAAATATTTACTATTTCACCAAATATTAATAATTTCATAAACTATTTTAGAAGGGAGTAATTATGAATCAAAATTACTATAATCAGATGCCTTATAATATGTATCAGCAAACACCATATAATTCTAATTCTATAAACAAAAGTGATGATAGATTTGTTGGTGCTTTAGCATTCCCATTTTTATTAGGTGGAGTTACAGGAGCAGCTCTAGCACCAGCTTTTTGGCGTCCTAGTCCATATGGAAGACCTTATCCTATGCCATATCCACCAATGCCATATCCACCATACTATGGTTCTTACTATCGATAAAAAGAAAACACCTACATTGATTTGTAAGTGTTTTTTATATCTATTTAGCTTCTTCTGTTGCTCTAGTTTCTCTAATAACTGTTACTTTTATAGTTCCTGGATATTGAAGAGTTTCTTCTATTTTATTCTTAATATCTCGCGCTATTTTATAACTTCCTAAATCATCTATTTGCTCAGGCTTTACAATAACTCTTAATTCTCTTCCAGCTTGGACAGCAAATGTTTTCTCAATTCCATCCATACTTTTAGCTATATTTTCTAAGTCTTGTAATCTTTTAACATAATTTTCTAATGAATCATTTCTTGCTCCAGGTCTTGATGCTGAAAGTGCATCAGCAATCGCAACTAAAGCTGAAATAATACTAGTTGCCTCAATATTTCCATGATGTGATTCAATTGAATTAATGATAACTTCATTTTCTTTATATTTTTTAGCAAGTTCACTGCCAAGCTCAACATGGCTTCCTTCTACTTCATGATCTATAGCCTTTCCAATATCATGCAATAATCCAGCTCTTTTAGCAAGTATCTGATTTTCACCAATCTCTGCAGCCATAATTCCTGTAAGATGAGCTACTTCAATAGAATGTTGTAATGCATTTTGTCCATAACTTGTTCTAAAATGAAGTTTTCCTAATAACTCAACTAACTCTGGATCCATTTTAGTTAAACCAAGTTCAAATAATGAAGCTTCACCATATTCTCTAATTTTTACTTTCATATCCTTTGAAACTTTATCATATAATTCTTCAATTCTTGTTGGATGAATTCGTCCATCTTTAATTAAATTTTCAATAGTTATACGCGCTATTTCTCTACGTAAAGGATCAAAGCTTGATAAAACAAGAGCTTCTGGAGTATCATCAATTATTAAATCTACTCCTGTCACCGCTTCAATTGTTCTAATATTTCTTCCTTCACGTCCAATAATACGACCTTTCATATCATCGTTAGGTAAAGTCACAACTGTCACAGTTTGTTCTCCTGCGACATCTCCAGCATATTTTTGCATACTAGATACTAACATATATTTTGATTTTCTATCAACTTCTAATTTGGCCTCAGCTTCTTTATCTTTAATATAAGAAGCAATTTCCAAACTCATCATTTCTTCCACTCTTTTTAAGACTAACTCTCTTGCTTCATCTTTTGAATAACCAGCTATTTTTTCTAGTAATTCAACTTGTTGTTTTCTTATTTCTTCCACTTTTACTTGTTCTTCTTGAATACTTTTTTGTTTATTAATTAAATTATTTTCTTTTTCTTCTAGCATTTGCTCACGGTTTTGAAGTGTTTGATCTCTTCTATCCATATTATTTTCACGTGCTAAAAGTCTATCTTCAGCCTCTTTAACCTCAGATTTTTTTTCTTTTACTTCCTTATCCGTTTCAATTTTTAATTTATGTGTTTCTTCTTTAGCTTCTAACAAATAATCTCTTTTAATTTTATCTGCATCTTTTCTGGCTTTTTCCATTAATGCATCTGTTTTTTTAGAAACATTTATTCCTTTAATATAATTAATAACAAACATTAAGATAATGCCTACAAAAAGTCCAATAAGGACTAGTAAAATGGAGAAAACTATTACGTTCATAATTACCTCCATCTATATTAAGTGATATATCACTCTAGTACCATTGTATTATTTTTATATCAGTTAGTCAAGAAAAATATTAAGTATAAAATTAAATAAACAAAAGAAAGCAAACAACAAAAATAAACTAAAAATAAGTATTATATATTTAAAGATAGATTTCCTAATAAATAAGAAAATATAATTAAATCATAATCACATTTTCTTATTTATATTTAGTTATAATCTTTTGCACACTAGGCTCTTTAAATGCCATATCTTTATTAACAAAAAGTCCATCACTAGTCGTTTTAATTAAAGCATCCCTTAAAGCAATAATAAATTCATAACCAAGCTGTAAATCTAACAATTTTAATGTACTTCCATTTTTTCCAGTTGATTCAGTATTAAATCGGTTTAAACTTTCTTCCCACATTGTTTCCAACATCTTTTGGTCTTTTATTGTTTTCAAAGTACTCACAAGCATAGTCTTATAAATAAAACTCCATCTAATAAGCTGTCCTGTATTACAAGTCCACTTACTTAAATCAGCTCGATTAATATATTTACCACTTAAAAACAAATTGTATGCTTCTATCGTAGCCTGATCTTCAGCCAAATCTGATAAAATAGGTTTAAAATCTTTTCTTATAATTTGCCTATAAATATCTAATTGATCAACATCTTGAATAATTCTAATTAAATACTCAGTATATTTATTTACTTCAAACATTTTACCCATTTTAATTAACTCAGAAACTCCATAATCAAAAAAAGTTTTTTCATTAGAACTAAATGGTTCTTGTAACCTTTCTGGTAATTGTTTTTTTACATGATATGCAACCGCATCACAGATTACATTATCATAAATTGCTGTATCAGGAATAAATTGTCTTAATAATTGTCTTTGATTTTCTAACAAAAGGTATTTGCCTAAATCACCATGATCATATATCCCCGCAGTAATTAATTTTCTTCTTCTAAAAAATGAATCCGAATCAGAAAATGTTCCTGTCTTAAATAATTGTTCTGCCCGACCAATATCATGACTTAAACCAGCAGCTCTACCTATTTCAATATTTTCTTCATTAAACTGATTAGTATTTAACATACTTGTTCTAGTTAAATCCTCAACATCAAATGAATGCTGCAATTTTCCAGAGCATCCGTGTTTTTGCCAATTAAAATTTTTTTCAATAGCTTCTAAAAAATCTCTACAAGCAGTTTCATTTTTATCATCTTTTAAAAGAAATGTATTCCCAATCTTTTGAACTTCAAAACTGGCAGTCATTCCATCTAAACCCATTCTAACTAATTCTAAACGAGGTAATTCATTAAAACCCAATTTAATTAAATCTTTTTGTAATATTTGCATTTCCAATTTCTTAGAAATTTTATTTTCATAATCTTTAAAATAACTTGTAATAAAAAGTCTTTGACTAACACTACTTGGAATTAATACATTTGACATAACATTCCCCTTTAATATGATATTCTAACATATTTGTATTTTGCTGTCAAATTTACAAAAAAAAAGTTTTATTAACTTTCTTTATTTTCTTTAACATCTATTTTTTTGTCTTTTAATTGTATTCCATAATGTAATCTTACTTTATTTTCTATTTCCAAACGTAATTTAGCATCATTTTTTAATACTTCTTTTACATTCTCTTTTCCCTGACCTAATTTATTTCCATTATAAGCATACCAAGCACCACTTTTATCAATAATTGAAGCTTCTGTTGCTAAATCACAAAGCTCTCCTTCCCTTGAAACACCTTCACCATACATAATATCAACAACACAATTTTTAAAAGGTGGAGCCATTTTATTTTTTACAACTTTTATCGTCGTTTTGTTACCAATAATATTAGTTCCATCTTTAATTTGCTCTGATCTTCTTATATCAAGTCTAATCGATGAATAAAATTTCAAAGCTCTTCCACCTGGTGTTACTTCTGGATTTCCAAACATTACTCCTACTTTTTCTCTTAGCTGATTTATAAATATTGCAATTGTATTTGTCTTATTAATCACCGCCGCTAATTTTCTTAAAGCTTGACTCATAAGCCTTGCCTGAAGTCCAACATGAGAATCACCCATTTCTCCTTCAATTTCTGCCTGTGGCACTAATGCTGCAACAGAGTCAATAACAACAATACTAATCGCACCACTTCTAACTAATGCTTCACATATTTCTAAAGCCTGTTCGCCATTATCTGGCTGTGATAATAATAATTCATTAATATTAACTCCCAATTTAGACGCATACTGTGGGTCTAAAGAATTCTCGGCATCAATAAAAGCAACACGTCCACCTTTTTTTTGAGCCTCTGCTATTGCATGCAAAGCAAAAGTTGTCTTACCTGAAGACTCAGGACCATATATTTCAATAATTCGTCCTTTAGGGTACCCACCAATACCTAAAGCAATATCTAATGAAATAGAACCACTTGAAATTACATCTATCTCACGATGCTCATTATCGCCTAATTTCATAACTGAACCTTTACCAAACTGTTTTTCAATATCTAATAATACCTGATCTAATGTTTTATCGGTAGTTGTTTTAACCATTTTGTTTCCTCCTTAAGTTATGACCTAATTGTACAATAGATTTTTTAACTTGTCAACACTTTTTATAAACATTTGTTCGCCAAATCTGATAGTGTTTTTTTACAAAATACTAAAATATGATAAATAAATCTTTAAAATATACTATAATTGCTTAACACATAATTTTTATTTGTTTTATATAATAACAAATATTTTTATTAAAAAACTTAATTTCCTACTTTTCATAACTTAAATATAGAAGCATAGTTAGTAACAAAAAAAGTAGTTAACCTACCTTATGATACTCTAATCTCAGCTTATCAGCAATTGTAACAACAAATTCAGAATTAGTGGGTTTCGCCTTATCAATATCAACACTATGGCCAAATATATCTTCCATCAAATCCCAATTACCACGATTCCAACTAACCTCTATTGCATGTCTAATTGCTCTTTCAACCCTAGAAACTGTTGTATCATACTTATGCGCTAATTCGGGATACAGTTCTTTTGTTATACCTCCAATCATCTCTGGTCTTTGATAAATTATTCCAACTGCATTTCTAATATATTCATATCCCTTAATATGTGAAGGAATTCCTAATTCATGTAATATCTTTGTAATAGCCATCTGCAAATTACTATAATATAAATCAATATTTTTCATATTTAATTCATTTTTATTTAAAAGCTCCAAAGCCCTTTTATTTAATTCAGACATATCATAAGGCTTAAGCAAATAATAATTAACGCCCATTTCACTAATCTTTCTTATAACATCGGGTGAATTATAACTAGTTGAAACAATTACTTTCTTATTAATTCCTAATTTTTTCATTTCTTCTAAAACATACATTCCATCTTTATTAGGCATAATTAAATCTAAAATTATCAAATCATAATCACTCTGTCTATTTTTAATTATTTCTAATCCTTCAGCACCATCATATGCCTTTGCCACAATACTAACACTATCACTAGTTCTGAAATACTCCTCAATCATCGTAACCAAATTCTTATTATCATCTACTACTAATAGTTTAATTTTTTCCATTTTCTCTCCTTATCGTATGTTTAAATTATACTACTTTTCATAATTGTTTTACTAGAGTAAAAATGTTCTAACTTTGTCGAAAAATGTCATATTTTATCAAAAAAAGTCACCCATATAAAGCAACTTCAATTATTTTTAAAAATTCATTTATTTTAGTTGAGGCTCCCCCCACTAAAAAACCATCACAATTAGATATTTTCATCAGTAATTCAATATTTTTCTCATTAATACTACCACCATATAATACTTTAATATTTTTATTAAACTTCTTATAAATTAATTCCTTAATATATTTTATTGTATCATAAATAACTTCATTTGTTGGTATTTCATTAGTACCAATTGCCCAAACAGGCTCGTAGGCAATAATAACATTTTCAATATCAGAAATATCTTCTAAAGCTAACATAAGCTGTTTTTTTATTATCTGGTTAGCATCCTCATTTTTATGTTCACCAACACATAAAATAACACTCATATTATTAGCTAAAACAGATTTAATTTTCATATTAATAGTTTCATCATCTTCTTTAAATAAAATTCTTCGTTCACTATGACCAACAATAGCATAATCAATATTTAAACTTTTACACTGCAAAGAAGATATTTCACCAGTATATGCTCCACTATTTTTAAAGAAAACATTTTGAATTCCTACTTTATAATTATGACCAATAAAATAAGGAATATAAATACTAGAAGGACAAATTATTAATTGTTTTGAGTCAACATTAATCTTAGTAACATAATCACAAATCTCATTATAAGTTAAATTCATTTTCATATTACCAATAACTATTTTATTTCCCATTAAATCCTTTCTTTACAACATTTTTTAATTTTCCAAAAAATGTCGTTTTTTTCATATTTGGCTTAATAGCAATTTTATAAACTGCAAGTACTTGCTCAGCAAAACATCTTGAAGAATGTACCTCCGAACTAATTCTCGCCTGTTTTCCCATCTTTTGAATTTTCTCTTTATCATTCATTAATTCTAATACAACTTTAACATAATCTTTTTGATCAGAAAATAATTTGCCATTCAAATTATCAATAACTACTTCCTTAAAACTTTCATCATCAGCACAAATTACCGCAATTGATGCTGCCATTGCTTCAATAACCGTTAATCCTTGCGTTTCTGTTCGTGAAGCTGTCGCAAAAACTGTTGCAAGTTGATAATATTTATGAATTTCTTCCCAAGGAACCTTTCCTGTAAAAATTACATTTTCTCTTATTTTTAATTTACTTGCTAATTCCTTATATTTTTCACTATCTGGCCCATCACCAATAATTAATAACTTAGCATGCTTATTCTTTTTAACAATTTCAGTATGTCCTTCTATTAAAAGTTCAAAAGATTTTTCAGCAGCTAATCTACCTACTGAAATAATCACAAAATCATTTGCTTCTATATTTAATTCTTTTTTAATTTTATTTGTTTCAACTAGCTCATTATTTTCTTTATAAAATCGTTCTAATTCAATTCCCGTTGGAACAATATTAACATTACGATCAAATTTATACTTTTCTTTAAACAAGTCATAAGCTTTTTTAGTTGGAACAATTAATTCTGTAGCTGTTTTATCACAATAAAATTTTGTTAAATACTCAACTATTTTTTTACCTGGTGCTAAGAAATATCCTTTAGTTATATAATGAATATAATCTTCATACATGGTGTGATAAGTATGAACTAAAGGAATATTTAATTGTTTAGCAATTATTCTAGCAAATGTCCCAACACCAAATTCTGTATGTGAATGAATTATATCTAAATTCCATTCCTTAATTTTTGAAATAGCTCTTAAAGGATATACACCAGTTAATCTATAATCATATATACCAATAGGAATACCCGGAATCCTAATAATTTTTTCTTCATTTTCATAGGAATATTTTTCACTGTTAACTGTTACAATAAATACCTGATGACCTTGCTTGATTAAAGCTTTTTCAAGCATCGCAATACTAGTTGAAACACCATTAATATAAGGTGGATAAGTATCCGTAAATATTCCGATTCTCATATTATTTTTTTCCTTTCACATTAAGAAGTATTCCTCCTATAATTAAGCCTAAATAATAAGTTATAAAACGCCAAATTAACATTAAAGCCGATAAGATAGGTCCTTTAATAAAGTTCCCAAAGAAAGCTAAAAAACCATATTCCAATCCACCAGTTCCACCAGGAATTGGCACAAATGAACCTATTAACATTACATAAGCACTAGCTATAATAGTTTTTAAACCAGTTAAACTAGTATAATCTCCCATTCCATACAATAAAAGACAAGGAACTAAGTATATAGCCATTAAAGAAACTACTGATAAAAGAAATAATTTAATAAATCTTCCTTTATTTTTAGTCAACTTTTTAGCACCTTCATTAAAATTGTCAATCTGTTCATTCCATTTTTCTAAAGTTTTTTGTGTATCTTTTACTAAATGAAATTTACTTAATATATTAATACTAACTTTTAAAATAAAAGTATCAAATTTTTTAACATAAGCTAAAACAAATAAAAATATAATAACAAATAAATTAATAAGAAATCCAAGAGCTACTAAACTTTCTAATATTTTCACTTCAGGAAATAACTTGAAAAAAGAATTATAAATAATTGCTACAACCCCTAAAGTTACTAATGATAATTGATAAACAATAAACTCTTGAACAATTATATTAGTTCCATTATTATAGTTTATTCCATTTTGCTTTAATATATATACTTGAAATGGTTGTCCACCTGTTGAAAAAGGGGTAACAGCATTAAAAAACTGGGTTAATATTTGTAATTTAAAAGCTTTTTTAAATTTATAATTTTTATCAAAGCTTAAAATTATTCGATGTAATATTATACTTCTTAGAAACCAATAACTAACTAATAAAAGTATCGCTCCTATTAACCAAAATATATTTATATTAATTATTTCATGCATAATAGTCAAAAAATTATCTTTTAACATTAAATATAAAACAATCATAGTAACAATTAATAGTAACAATATATTAAATGTTTTCTTATTTTTCATTTATTATCTCAACTCCTGGCAATATTTTTCCTTCAAGCATCTCTAAAGAAGCTCCACCACCAGTTGAAATATGAGTAACATCATTTCTATAACCAAAATTTATTACAGCTGCTCCAGTATCACCACCACCAACAATTGTATCTCCAGCACATTCTTTCAAAGCTTCACAAATTGCTTTAGTTCCTTTAGCATATTTTTCCATTTCAAACATTCCAACTGGTCCATTCCAAATAATTGTTTGACTTTTTTTTATAACATTTTTAAAAATATCAATTGTTTTAGATCCTATATCTAATCCAATATCATTTTGTTCAATATTATTAGCATCTACTTCATAAAAGCTACTAAATTCAGTTATTTCTTTACTACATATTACATCAACAGGAAGAATTATTTTTTTATCATAATCTAATAATATTTTTTTACAAAATTCAAGACTTTCTTCATCTAATAAAGAATTTCCTATTTCATAACCATCAGCTGCTAAAAAGGTATAGGCCATCGCCCCTCCAATTAAAATATAATCAGCTAATTTAGTCAAATTATCAATTACTTTTATTTTATCAGATACTTTAGCACCACCTAATATTACAGTAAGGGGGCGCTTAGGATTCTCTAATACTTTAGTAAATTCTTTTAATTCTTTTTCAATTAAAAATCCAATTCCATTTGGCAAATGTGAAGCAATTCCAACATTTGAAGCATGAGCTCTGTGACAAGTCCCAAAAGCATCATTAATAAAAATATCTCCTAAAGAAGCCCAATAAGAACCTAATTCTAAATCATTTTTACTTTCTTTCTTATTATCTAAATCTTCATATCTTGTATTTTCAATTAATAAAACTTGACCTTTTTCTAAATCAGAAATACTTTTTTCAAGTTGTTTTCCTCTTGTCACAGGAATAAATATTACTTCTTGCTTAAGTAATTCACTTAATCTATTAGCAACAGGTTTTAAAGTGTTTTGCTTTTTGTCTTCTTTTTTTAAAACTCGTCCTAAATGTGACAACAAAACTATTTTAGCATTATTATTTATAGCATAATTTATAGTTGGTAAACTTTCTTTAATTCTGTTATCATCAGTTATTATACCATCTTTAATAGGCACATTAAAATCACATCTGATAATCACTGTTTTATTATTTAAGTCATAATCTTTTATTGTTTTCTTCATGATTTTCTCCTTACATTAAATTCATTATACTATTTTAAAAAATTTTTTTCAAGCAAATTTATTATTAAATTAAGATAAAGGGTTACAGTTTAGGTACAAAAGTAAATTCAAATTTGAAGAAGTAACTTCTATAACGAAATATAATATTTGATAGAGAATATGATGATAACAAAAAAACAAGGATTGTATCACATATAAAAAAATCCCATCTTATTATACTAGAAAAATATCTTTTAAAATGCTATTCAAAAAGACTATTAATTA
>JAVWDK010000010.1:11891-16430 GCA_036642175.1 Bacilli bacterium | reverse complement strand
GCATAACAATAATGATCAGCATTTTTGTATTTTAATTTTATTTCATTTAGTATATCAACGATATTATCATTATCAATTCTAATTAGTTCAACGATAAATTTTGATTTATTAATAATATATTTTTGCGTTAAATTATCCTTAATTGAATACATATTATCACCAATAGAAGTATACAAGAAAAAAAAGTATATTTCAATACTTTAAAAACTAATACTTTCAATATCAAATACTTTTTCATTTTCTGATTTGCTTGGTTCTTTTTTATTATCATTAATAGCTGGTTGGTCAGGTTCTTTTTTATCATCACTCTTATTTGAATTAATGTGTCTTGCGATTTCTGTTGTATTTAATGCTGTTTCTAAATTTAATGTTCCAGCATCTTTTTCATCGTTTTCTAATTCAATTATTTTAAGTAATTCTTCTACAGTAGTAAGTCCAGTTATAACTTTTTCAAGCCCATCTTGTAAAAGTGTTGTAACATCAGCATTATAAACAAGTTCTCTTAAACGGTCTCTTTCAATATTATTACTGATTGCATCTTTAATTTCATCATTAATTAATAAAACTTCATGAATAGCTATACGACCAGAATAGCCATTATTACATTTTTCACAGCCTTCAGCAATATATACTTCATTAATATCTTTATCTAAAACTCGCTTAAACAGTTTCTTTTCATAATCATTAGTCGGCCTTAATTTTCTGCAATCAGCACATAATTTGCGGGCTAATTTTTGTGAAACAATTCCAGTTAAGGAACTAGATAATAAATATCTTTCAACTCCCATATCAACTAAACGTTCAATAGTTGTTAAAGAATCATTTGTATGAAGTGTTGATAAAACTATATGTCCTGTAATAGAAGCACGTACGGCAATTTGAGCTGTTTCAGTATCACGAATTTCTCCAATCATTATAACATTAGGATCCTGACGTAAAATAGATCTTAAAGCAGCAGCAAAAGTTAAACCAATTTCACTATTTGTTTGGACTTGATTAACACCATCAATATTCATTTCAATTGGATCTTCAACTGTTACAATGTTAGTTTCTTCACGATTTAATCTTTGAAGAATCGAATAAACTGTTGTTGATTTACCAGAACCAGTTGCTCCTGTAACTAAAATAATACCATTAGGATTACTAATCATTTTTAAAATTTTATGATAATTTTTTTCACTAAAACCTAAATGTTCGATTCCACTTAAGCTCAATGAATAATCTAATATACGAATAACAATTTTTTCACCTAAATTAGTAGGTAAACAGCTAACACGAAGATCCAAGTTAATGTTTTGTAGAGTTGCTTTAATGGCTCCATCTTGAGGAAGTCGTGATTCAGTAATATTCATTCCTGAAATTATTTTAATACGAGTGATTAAATTTTTTCTAATAGTATTAGGTACTTCTGAATAATCAATTAAATCACCATCAATTCTGATTCTGATTTTCATTAAATCTTCATGAGGATCTAAGTGAATATCACTAGCGCCTCTTTTAGTTGCATCAACTAAAAGCTCATTAACAATTTCAACAACCGGCATTTTTTCATAATCAAATATTTTTAACATTTTTCCACCCCTTAGTCATTTAAGACTAGATTTTATTCTAAATTTATTATATAATATAATTACTATAATTACAATGCAAAGGAGAATATTTTATGAAAAAAATGAACAATAAAGGCTTTATGCTAGTTGAGACATTATTGGTTGCTAGTTTTATCTCAATAATACTTGTTTATTTATTTGTTCAAATTAGAAATATTAATACAAATTATAGTAATACAATTGAATATAATAGCGTAAATGGAATGTATATAAATTTTCAAATAAAGCAATTTATGGAACAATATAATGTTGAAAAAATGTCTTTAGATATAAGTTATACTGAAAAAGGTTATTTTGATTTAAAAGAATGTAACAAAGAAATTTTTATTGATAATCAATATTGCTTAGATTTTTTTGACAAATTAAAGATAAAAAATTCTATATATATATCAGAAAAAGTTCCAGTTATTAACAATTCATTTTCAAATGAATTCACTAAATTTTTGCAAACTGTTGCTGTACCAGATAGTCATATGTATGTTATTGCAACAGAATTTAATGATGGAAGCTTTGCTAGTATAAAAATGAATGGTTTTCAATTTCCAACATTAGCTGAAAAAATTAAAAAGCAAAATATTTATAGCAATGTAAATTCTGGTCCTGGATTATATTTAGATAATATTTTAGATACAAGATATGTTTTTAAAGGAAATACACCAGATAGTATCAACAACAATATTGAAATTTATGGCTATCAAGGGAAAATTATTGCGATTGAAGATCAAGGTGTAAAAGTATTACTTAAAAAAAATAAAAATTTAATTTTTAATCAAGATAATAGTGCTTTTAGTACTAGTAATTTGCTTATTAAAGGTGCTTATTTGTTAAATAGTCAGACTAATAGTAATTTATTTGTAAATTTAAATCGAAGTGTTATCGAACATGAAAAAATTATAAAAAATGCCACTTTTAATGTTGGATTTATTAATACAATTGTTGGAAATAGTTTAAATAACATTTTAAATAGTGAGGCTAAAACAGTTTATCAAGGCAATGATACCACTGGATATGTTGGAACAATAAATGTTAGTGATATTATAAAATCATCTATTAATAGTAATTGTAATTATAATAATATTTCATCTAATTGTTTATTAAATAATTGGTTAAATGATAATGTTTGGACTTTAAATGCTCATACTGCTGATAAGGTGTGGTCAATTAACAATAATAACTTTTTAAGTACTTCTATTTCTTCAAATAGTCAAGCTTATGTTGTTGTTTATTTAGATAAAATGTTACCTACAATGGGTGAAGGAACTAAAGAATATCCGTACAAAATATCGTAAAGAGGTGATTTTATGAAAAAAGTAATTAAATTTTTAGTAATTATTATAATGATTACTCTTTTCATTATACCAATTAGTTTAAAAGCTGAAATAAGTACATATAAAGTTTATGTTTTAAATAATTTAGGAATTAAAACCGAACCTGTTATTTTAAACACTTATGAAGAAGCTTTAAATAAGGCAAACTTATATGAAAATAATATGGATAATGTTTCAATTATTGAAAAAGATAATATTGTTGTTTATGCTAAATATGCAATTGTTAAATTAAAAACAAATCCTGTTTTTACTTATTTATATGATAATCCAGAACTAAAAGGAGAAAATTATACTTATATTGATGGTGATTATGGAACAGATGCGGCTTTCATTAGTTATAATGCTACTTATAATTCTGTTAAAATAAAGATTAGTGGGTATAGTGGTTGGACAAATTTAAATAGTGTTGAAATAGTTCCTTTGTCTTCAATATCAACTAATTATATTACTATTAATAAAGCAAATACAATATTGAAAAATACTTATGGTATAGACGGCCTTGACATAAAAACACTACAACATAATGGTGCTTATATTTGGACTGAAAAAAAAGAGATTGATGGTTATACGTGGTATCATATATCTGAATTTAATAGTAATGGTTGGGTAAAAAATATTGATAATGCTGTTATTGAAGAAAAAAGACCTTTTTTAAATACTTGTTATATATCTTTTAATTTCGATAAAGAACAATATCCTTTTAATTTAATTCATTTTTATAACTATCGTAGTCAAAATATGGAAAATTCTTCTTTTATTAATTTAGGACTTGCCCCTAAAATGTTAACTAAATATAAGTATTATTATAGTTTTGATGGTAATTATTTTTATACTGACATTCTGAAAATGTTAGATGACTATAAAACAGATGATTATAAAAATAGTATTAATTATTTAAATCCTTATTTTAATTATTATATGTATTTACCTAATCATACTAAAACTCTTTATACAAAAGAAAACTTTGATCAAATAATAAGAGATAACAAATTTATTTCTAAACCAGAACCAAATATTACTTATGTTAATGATAATGGTGGCTGGATTGCTGGAATTGATAGATCTGGAATGTCACAAATGTATGGTGAAGGTGCATCATTTATTGAAAGTCAAGAATTGTTTGGAGTAAATGCTTTATTAACTTTTTCAGTCGCAATTAATGAATCAGGAACAGGAACAAGTAAGATTGCTTTTGCTAAGAATAATTTATTTGGTCATGGTGCAACTGATGATAATCCTTTTAAAAATGCTATTAAATATAATACAGTAAAAGATTCAATTATGAATCATGCTAAGATGTTTTCTGGTGGTTCATATAGTAATCCTAATAATTGGCTTTATTTTGGAAGTCATTATGGAAATAAAGGTAGTGGGATGGGTGTGAAATATGCATCTGATCCTTATTGGGGAGAAAAAACGGCTCAAAATGCTTATAATAGAGATTTAATTTATGGGGGTCAGGACTATAATTCTAATACAATTGGCATAAAACTAAATGATAAAGATATTCCAATTAAGAAGAATACAAGTGATAGTTCAGAAACCATTTATATAATTAAAAATAAGAATCATTTTATTAAAAATGTTCCTTTTGTTGTTAT
>JAVWDK010000010.1:0-11881 GCA_036642175.1 Bacilli bacterium | reverse complement strand
AGGTATCAAATAATGGTGTTAATTGGTATAAGGTGTATACTGATACAGCTTTAAATGATAAGCAAAATATTGCTGATGTACCATATGTATTTAATAATAGTTATGGATATATTAGGGAAGATAATTTATATGTTTCTAATAGTCAGCCAGTAATAAATGCATCAGATATTTTAATTGAACAAGGGACATCCTTTGATTTAATGAAAAATGTTTCAGCAACTGATAAAGAAGATGGAGATTTAACAAATAAAATCAAAATTAATGGACAAGTTGATAATTTAGTAGTAGGAGTATATCCTATCACCTATACAGTTTTAGATAATAGTCAGTTTTCTTTTAGTAAAACAATTAATGTTACAGTTTTTGCCACTAGTAACCGACCAGTTATTAATGTTAGCAATAAAGAAATTCTTCAAAATACAACTTTTGATCCATTGTTAAATGTTAGTGCTAATGATCCAAAAGATGGTGATATTACTTCTAAATTAGTTGTTACAAATAATGTTGATGTTACTAAAGTAGGTGTGTACAAAGTTATTTACAGTGTTAAAAATACTCTTCTTATTACTGAAACTAAAGAGATAACTGTTACAGTATTATCTAATGCTGTACCAATTATAAGAGCTGAAAATATATATATGAAAGTTGGCCAAAATTTAACTTATAAAGAAAATCTTTCTATTATAGATTTAGAAGATGGTATTTTAACAGATAAAGTTATTATTTCTTCTAATGTAAATAAAGATGTAAGTGGTACTTATGAAATAACGTATTTAATAAGTGATTCTAATAATAATAAAGTTAGTAAAAAAATTAATGTTTTTGTTGAAAAGAACTTGATTAGTAAAAATACCGAAGTATATTTTAATAGTTTAAGTTATAAAAATGATTTATTAGAAGTAACTGGTTCTTTAGCTATTATTGGAATTGATAATACGAAAGATACGGATATTAAATATGATTTGATTTTAAAAAGGAATAGTGATAAGTATGAGATTGTTTTACCACTTGTTAGGTTTTTAGAAAATCATCCTAATACTATTTATAGTGACAATACTCATTCATATACAGAAACTTGGTTTAAAGGAAAAGTTAATTTAAGCAATGTTATTAAAGGTGAATATACTTTGTATGTAAGAGCACGTTATGGTGATTATGAAGGAAAAAGTTTATTTAATAATTTGTTTTTAAAACCGGTTACTAAGAAGGCTACGGATAGTTTAGGACGAGGTTATTTATTTAGAAATAATAATTTTGAAAATGAATTTCCACTTGAATTATTTATTTCTGATGTTGGTTTGATTTCTAAAGTTGAGCCACTTTCTTCATCTAATATGTTTAATTCCTATTCTGATATTAGTTTAATTAATAGTAGTTTGAAAATAGTTGGTAATTCATTTAATATGGGTGGTGATTATAGCAAAGATACTAAAGTTAGTAGGTACTTGATTTTTGAAGATGTTATTAATGAAAAAAGATTTGTTTATAATATTGGATCTATAGTTGGTGAAGAACTAATTTTAAGAACTGATGATAAGTTGTCTAAGGCACGTTCTTGGTTTGATACTAATAATATTGATTTAAAAAATATCCCTGTTGGCCAATATTCTATTTATTTTAGAACTATATCGGGAATTATTGATGACTATGGTGAACTTTATGATTTGTTTTTAAAGGCTAATAATAGTGTTTTGTTTGATCATCGAAGATATACTTTAAGTGTTAATAAGGAAAAAAGATTTAGAGTAGAATTGAATATTAGTAAAGAATAGCTTTTATATTCTTATTACTAACTATGTTAATATCTGTTATTTATTAGAAGTAGGAATTATGGTTTTTTAGTAAAATCATATAAAAAAAGTTCACTGAAAAGTGAGCTTTTATGTTTTTGTAATCCAAATATAGTATGTGTTACCTTGTGTAACAATTGAGCCATCTTTAATTGGTGAAGATTCATGAATGACCCCATCAATATTATAAGTACTACTATTTTTTTCTAAAAAGTTTATAGTTACTCCAGGATAGTTATTATTAAATAATTTTGTTAAGTAATTTTTTATGCAAGAAGTACTTCCTATACAACTTTGAATAGAACTTTGATTCATTAGTACGGTAAAGTTTTTAGCAATTCCTTTACTTAGCCCAATTGTGATATAAGCTCCTGAAGTTACTACTGAACCAGCTTTAAAGTTTTGACTTATTGCATTATTAAGCGGAGTTGATGAGTAATTTCCTATATAAAAAGCACATGTTAAGCCTATGTTATTACATATATTAGTAATTTCATTTTTACTTTTGCCCATAAAGTTTGGAACAGTCACGGGTTTACCGTTTGATATATATATTATAATTGTTGAGCTAGGATTAATCGTATCGTTTGTTTTAATTGAAAAGTTAATTATTTCGCCTTTTAAAACTTCATTATTCATTTGATAGTCTTCTTTAAAATTAATGTTATATTTATTTGCCCAGTTTCTGAATTCATTTAATGAACTAAATTCTGGCATTTTTAATTGTCCTTTTGAAGTAACTATTTTAATTAAAGAACCAGTTTCTATTTCATCATTTTCTTTGTAATTAGCGCTAATAATACTTCCTAATGGCACTGTAACATCATAGATATCAGAAAATTCAATTTTTAATTTATTTTCACTAATCCATTTTACAACCTCATCGCTACTCATTGCTAATAGATTTGGAACTTTAATACTTTCACCTTTAGAAACAATTAAATTAACAGTATCACTATTAGGATTTATAGATGTTCCTTCTTTAATATCATGGCTTACTATGTAATCTTTTTTAATAGTATTAAACTCATAATTTAATTTATATTTTATGGCATTTTGTTGTAACCATAAGGTTGCTTCAAATAAAGATTTGTTTTTTAAATCAATCATTAATACTGGTTTTAATTCATTTACTGAGCCTAATGAAACTATAAAGACAATTTCGGTATTTCTTGTAAACTGTCCTTTTTTTGATTGACTAATTATAATGTCTTTTTTTATATCTTCATTAATTTCATATTTAATTATGATGTTATTTAATAATAATTCATTTTTTTTATTGATTACATCATTAATAGTTAATCCTGTCATATTTGGAATTATTACTAGTTTATCGTAGTTAGGACCAAGTGAAACAACAACTTTAATTTTGCTTATATTTTTTAAAGAGGTATTTGGTAAGATATCTTGACTAATTATATTAAATTCTTTGATGTTGTCACTGTATTCGTATGTCTGTTCAATAATAATATTGTTTTCTTTAGCCCAATTTAAGATTTCGTTAATAGATGAATTATTGAAATTTTTAAGAGATATTTCTTTATAAGTAAAAAATTCAAAGTTATTTAATATATTTACAGTTAATATTAGGCCAATACTTAAAGAAAGGAGTATTTTATATATATTATTTTTTTTATTGATATTATCCATCAAGTAAAGTATTATAGTTCCTGTTAATAAAAAACTATTTATTATGTGAAACATTTTATCGTTTTTAATTATAAAAAGGGAATAAATAAAATAGAAAATCCCAATTAATAATATTAGTATTTCTAACACTACTATTAATCTTTTCATATTATCACCTTTTACATGTTCATTTTTATTATTCTTTATTTTCATTTTCATCACCATTATTATTATATAGTATTTTTTTCTTAAAAGAAATAGCATTTTTGCATATTGTATATTATTTAAAGAAGTGTTATAATTTTTAAAGGAGGTATACTATGAATATTAATTCAGTTTTAAAGGTGTTACTTATGGTGACATCTACATTTACATTTACTTTAATTGCTGTACCAATTGTTAAAAAAATCGCTTTACATATAGGAGCTCTTGATATACCAAATGAAAGAAAAGTTCATAAGAAACCAATGCCTAGACTTGGTGGTTTAGCTATTTATTTTAGTTTTTTATTTGGATATATGTTATTTGGAACTATCAGCACGGAAATGATTTCTATTTTAATTGGTAGTTTTATTATTTTAATTACAGGTATATTTGATGATATAAAGCCAGTTAGTTCAAAGCTAAAGCTACTTGCTCAAATATTAGCTATTTCAGTGGTAGTTTTTTATGGTAATATATTACTTAAAGATATAAGTGCTTTTGGTTTTTCTATTGATTTTGGGATTTTTGCTTATCCTATTACCATTTTTTTTATGTTAGCATGTGTAAATTTCATGAATCTTATTGATGGACTAGATGGATTAGCAGCTGGTATTAGTTCAATATTTTTTGTTACAGTTGGAATTATTACTTTTTTAAGAGGAGAATTTGGTTTATCTTATGAATTAACATTTATTTTATTAGGATCAACTTTAGGATTTTTAGTTCATAATTTTTATCCAGCAAAAATATTTATGGGTGATTCAGGCTCTATGTTTATGGGATTTATTATATCTGTTGTGACATTATTAGGTTTTAAAAATGTTATGATGTCTTCAATTATAATTCCTTTGTTAATACTTGCTATTCCAATTTTAGATACTTTATTTGCAATTTTAAGAAGACTATTAAAAGGTGAAAAAATAAGTAAGCCAGATAAATTTCATATTCATCATCAATTGTTGAATTGCAATTTTACTCATCCTCAAACAGTATTAATAATTTATTCAATTAATATATTATTTTCTATTGCTTCAATTGTTTATGTATTAAAAAATAAAGAGGCAGGATATATTATATATGGAATTTTATTAATAATAGTTGTTTTAGCAGTTACGAAAACTAATGTTGTTTTTGAGCATAAAAAGAAATAGGTTGTTGTTTTATGAAAAAAGTCAAATTTATTATAGGAATAATATTTTTAATATTAGCGGTTTTTACCGCATTTTTGACTAATTGGACAATAAATACATTTGGTCTTTTATCTTTTGAAGAAATAATATATCATTTAACTTCACCTTTACAGGGAACTAGCCCAATAATGATAAAAAGTTTTATTTATAATTGTTTAATTCCTTCTTTTTACGTTGTGATTTTAATTATAATTATATTATATTTTAATCCGTTTAAAGTAAAAATAAATGGAACTATTAATATTAAAGGTGAAAAAAAATTTACTATTTTCCCTTTTGTTTTTATTAAAAAATACTTTTTAATAATTAATATTATAATTTTTTCTTTTAGTTTATATATTTGTAGTGGTAAGACAGGTGTTACAAAATATGTTAAAAATCAGTTTAAAAATTCTGATTTTATTGAGGCAAATTATGCCGATTCTAAAAAGACAAATTTAATATTTCCTAAGCAAAAAAGAAATTTAATTTATATTTTTGTTGAATCTTTAGAAACAACATATATTTCAGATAGTTTAGGAGGAGCTCTAAGAAATAATTTACTACCTAGTCTATCTTCTTTATCTAATACTGAAATTAATTTTTCTAATAGTGATATGTTGGGTGGAGCATTGACAGCTAGTGGGACTGATTGGACTATTGCAGGGATGGTTGCACAAACTTCAGGAATGCCCTTAAAGGTAAAGGTGGAAGGTAATTCTTATGGTTCATCTAATAAATTTTTACCGGGATTATATTCTCTTGGCGATATATTAAAAAAGGAAGGTTATAATCAAATGTTAATGCTAGGTTCGGATGTTACATTTGGTGGAAGAAAATACTATTTTAATTTACATGGTGATTATGAAATTTTTGATTACTATAGTGCTTTAAAAGAAAATAAAATTAGCAGTGATTATTATCAGTGGTGGGGTTATGAAGATAATAAATTGTATAATTATGCTAAAGAAAAAATAGTTGATTTAGCTAATAAAGATAAACCATTTAATTTTACAATGCTAACTGCTGATACTCATTTTCCAGATGGATATCTAGAAGAATCTTGTTCTTCTAAGAATATATTTGATAATCAATTTAGTAATGTTGTTAATTGCACAGATAATATGCTATTTGAATTTATCAGTTGGATTAAAAAACAAAATTTTTATCAAAATACTACTGTTATAATTAGTGGGGATCATTTAAGTATGGATCCAACTTTCTTTAAAGATATTAATGAAGGATATATAAGAACTGTCTATGATTTATTTATTAATTCTGCTGTTAAAACTACTAATAATAAAAACAGAAGTTTTTCTACGTTAGATTTATTTCCAACTACTTTAGCGAGTCTTGGTGTGTTAATTGATGGAAATCGATTGGGACTTGGAACTAACTTGTTTTCTGATTTAGAAACTTTAATAGAAAAATATGGTATTAGTTATTTTAATGAGGAATTATTAAAAAAGTCGGATTTTTATGATTTAGCTATTTTGTCTGAATAATAATTTTATGTTAATTATGATTATATTAAACCTTCTAATATGAAATATAAAAGTTAGAAATAATTTATGTATTAAAAATACTAAATGAACATAATATTAAAATATGAATATTATTAAATATCATGTAATGTATTTATGAAAATGATTTTTAATTTAATTATGATAATTTTTTATTTTGTTAAAAAGTTATGCTGATTTGACAAAAAACAAATTTGTAGTATAATATGAAGTACCAATTGGGAAATAAGGTAATATTTCCTAGTTGACATAATTTTATGACTATTGAATGGCACATTATTCTAGTCAAGATAATTTATTATGAAGACGGGGATAAAATACCGTTAAAGAGCATATCTGTGAAGCTTTTTGTGCTTGCTTCTTACGCCCAGTTTGGGGTGAGTGCTGAAAGATATGAGTGTTGGGCATCCGTAATGGCATACGTTCGTGACCCACCATTTGCTTGAGACCTATTCTTGTAATATAGCCTATACACAACAGTTGATCGGACTTATTACGAAATAGGATTAAACCTGTCATGTGGCGAAAGTTATGGACAGTGTAGCTTGTCTTGCGTGATTATAGGGAATAATTTATTCTATTTAAATAATATGGCCGTATTGTTTAAATATTGGAATTTGAAACTATGATTGCAAAAAGGAATTAATAATAAATGACTTGTTGAGGAAATCTCCTAGGGTGTCATATAATATAGGATTATAGTGCGTACTAAGTGGTAATCAAGCCGTATATTTGGTGACAATATTCTTATTTCTTTAAAAGGGAACTGCTATACTGGTAACGGGTAGTAGAAATAAGGGAAAACCTGCTTGACCTAAGACGCAAAGTTAACTATATTAAAGACCATTTTAGTATTTTAAAGTATATGATAATACATATATTTTTTTATGGTTAAATTCTGTTTTTCTATTTTATTTTTTTAAATATGTGATAAAATAGTATTTAGATAAGGAGTAGGTTATGAAAAAAAATATCTGTTGGTTAAAAGAAAAAATGAAAAAATTTTATTATAGTTTAAATCCTACAAAAATTGAATATATAATAGCAATAGTCATTGCTTTAATTATGCTTTTTACTTATGCTTATAATGATTTAAAAAGTTTGACAATTTGGACAACTAATATGTTAGATGTTACTGTTGATCTTAATATAGCAGATTATTTTGCTTATACTGCTAAAAACATTTATAATGCTCCTCATCAATATGTATCTGGTACAATTTTTAATCTTATTCCATGGGCTATATGGAATTTACCAATTTGGATATTACAAAGATTTTTTCATATTCCTATTTTAACATCTCCTTTTTCCTTAATTTGGTCTAAATTATTTTTAATTGTTTGTCTTTGCTTTACCTTATATTTTGCATATAAGATTGTATTATGTTTAACTAAAAATAAATCAAAATCAAAATGGGTGGTTTTTTTATGTCTTACTTTTTTTTATACTTATGTTGGAATATTTTATGCCGGACAAACAGATATAATGATTTGTTTAGCAGGAACAATGGCTATTTATTATCTTATAAAAGGCAATGATAAGGCTTTTCTGCTTATATCAGCGCTTGCCATATCAATCAAATATTTTTTCTTTTTTCCTTTTATTGCTTTAATTTTATTAACTGAAAAAAATATTTTAAAAATTATAAAAAAGATATTAATTTGTATACTACCAATTGTTATTTTTAATTTAATATGTAGATTAGCTCCAATGTATGAAATATCATCAGGGGCGAATCCTATAAATTATATGTTAGATGGATTGATAATGGGATTTATTCCTATATTAAATAATAACAAATTATCTTTATTTATTCTTAGCCTTCTTGGTATATACTTTGTAGCTTATATAACTACATTTAAAAATGAAGAAGAAAAGAACCATTATATAATTTATATGGCAACAGCGCCTTTAATGTTGCTTTTTATGTTTACTAATTATGAATTTTATCGAATGATTTTATTAATGCCATTTTTATTAATTTTACTTTCTTTAAAGCCAAAGTTTTGGAAGATAAATATTATTTTAGAAACAACAATGTGTATAGCATCAGCATTTACGATGATAAGTCATAATATTGATTATTTCTTTTCATCTACTAATTCAATGGAAAATGGATTATTAATGTCTTTATTTGGTAAAGAATTAACTAAATCAATTTATGTTGGCCAAATTGCAGAAAGCATTAAAAATATTTCATTATTAAATTCTATATTTGCTTCTGTATTAGTTGGAGTAATGCTTATTATGTTAGTAATAAATTTTCCGAGATTTAAAGAAAAATATTTAGATTTTAAAGATGAACATTTTGATCGTTTCATAATTTGGATACGAATGTTTATAGTTGTTCCGTTTATTCTTTATACAATTATAAAAGTTTTAGGAGGTAAATAATGAAAAAATTAAGTTTTTTAATTCCCTGTTATGGTAGTGAATTAACTATTGAAGAAGTTGTAAATGAAATAAAAAAAATTGTAATTAAAAAAAAGTATGACTATGAAATTATCTTGATTAATGATCAATCACCAGATAATGTTTGGAAAGTTATTCAAACAATGGCTCTTGAAAATAAAAATATTAAAGCTATTAATTTAGCCAAAAATATGAATAAACCAGGGGCAATTATGGCTGGATTATCTGTTGTAAGTGGAGATTATGTTATATTTTTAGATGATGATGGTCAGTGTCCTATGAATAGACTATGGGATTTATTAAAACCTTTAGAAAACGGATTTGATGTGTCAATTGCTAAATATTCAATTAAAAAACAAAGTAAGTTTAAAAATTTTGGAAGTAAAGTAAACAAGAAAATGTCTGAAATAATTATAAATAAACCTAAAAATTTATATTTTACTAATTTTATGGTTGTTAAAAAGTTTGTTGCTTTAGAAATGATTAAATATGATAATCCATATCCATATATAGAAGGATTAGTTCTTCGAATTACTAATAATATTAAGAATGTTGTAATGGAAGAAAGAGAACGTATTTCTGGTAATCCAACTTTTACTTTCAAAAAAATGTTAAGTATGTGGTTTAATGGTTTTACTTGTTTTTCAGTAAAGCCTTTAAGAATCGCAACTTATTTAGGATTTTGCTGTGCTTTATTTGGTTTTATATTTGGAATTTATATTATAATTAATCGTTTAATTAATCCTACTATTATTCAAGGATATAGTTCTTTAATGGCTATAATTTTATTCATTGGTGGAACTATTATGATTATGCTTGGATTAGTTGGTGAATACATTGGAAGAATTTATATTAGTATTAATAATTCTCCACAATATGTAGTAAAAGAAACAATTAATATAGGGAGTAAAAATGAAAAAAATTAGGCCATATATATTTTTACATTTATTATTGTTCTTTTTTTCATTTTGCAGTGTTTTTTCAAAATTAGCTAGTAATTCTTCTCCTTTTTCTAATAATTTTTTCATTTTTTATGGACTTTCTTTACTTATTTTAGGAGTTTATGCTATTTTATGGCAGCAAGTTTTAAAAAAAATGACTTTAACAATAGCTTTTATTAATAAAGCAGTGACAATAATTTGGGGAATGATTTTAGGCTTTTTAATATTTCATGAGCCAATAACGTATTCCATGATTATTGGTTCTATTATTGTTTTAAGTGGTATTTTATTGGTGGTGATGGACAATGGGTAATATCGTTTTTTATTCATTGATATATGTTTTTGGGGTAATTATTTCCTCAATAGCGCAATTACTTTTAAAAAAATCGGCTGATATAAAATATGATAATAAAATTAAAGAATATTTGAATGTTAAAACTATTTTTGCTTATTTTATATTTTTTTCAGCAACTATTTTTACATTGTTTGCTTATAAAGGAATACCTTTATCATTAGGACCAATTTTAGGTGCAACTGAATATATCTTTATTATTATTCTTAGTTATATATTTTTAAAGGAAAAAATTTCTAAAAGGAAATTATTAGGACTTATGATGGTAATTATTGGAATATTAGTTTATTTTATATAAATATTAGAAGGAGAAATTTATGGCAAAAAAACAAAAAAAAAGCAATTGGATTTGGATAATTAAAATAACTTTGCTTGCCTTTATTATTTCATTTATATTTTCTGGTTTATCAGAAATTTTAATTTCTAAAATCAACTTAATAGGTGGTTTAGCTATTTTAATTGTGTTTATTAGTCTTGGAGTAATATTTGATATGATTGGTGTAGCTATTACATCAGCTGATGAAGAACCATTTCATGCTAAAAGTTCAAGAAAAGTAAAAGGTGCATCAACTGCTGTAAAATTATTAAAAAATGCAGATAAGGTGTCTAGTTTTTGTAATGACGTTGTTGGTGATATATGTGGCATATTATCGGGCTCCGCTGGAGTAATGATAGCAACAACAATAATAAATAAGTTTAATATAAATGCTTTTTTAGTAGCACTTTTAGTAACGGCAATTATTGCTTCTTTAACAATTGGCGGTAAGGCAATTGGAAAAGGAATCGCAATTAAAAATAATAAAACAATCGTCTTTATATTTTCTAAAGTATTAGCAGTTTTTTATAAATAAATTTATACTTTGTATAAGTTTTTTTTTATAATAAAGTGTCAATAAATAACCTTTTTGGACACTTATTTGTATAAAATTGAAATATTGTTTACAAGTAATGTTAAAATTTGGTATACTATTAATAAAGACAGGTGAGATATGAAGAAAAATCTTGATAGATATGTATTAATTTTAATAATAGTAGTGCTTACTTTTCTGTTAATATTATATGGTGTAAATATATTTAAAGAAAAAAGTAAAGTTAAAAGTAAAATAGAAATTATTGATAAAATTGAAGATTATAATTATATATTGGAAAATACAATGACAAATGAATATAAAAAAGTTTTTAAAAAACTTGTAGAAGTATTAAAAATTCAATCAATTGAAGAAGAAAAATATGTATCATTGATATCTCAACTATTTATAATGGATTTTTACACATTAAATGATAAACTAAATAATACAGATATTGGTGGAATTGAATTTGTTTTTGAAAATATTAAAGAAAATTTCAAATTAAAAGCAACTAATACAATATATAAATATTTAGAAAGTAATATTTATGGGGAAAGAAAACAAGAACTTCCAGTTGTAAGAGATGTGGTTGTAAATAGTATAAAGAAAATTTCTTATAAGTATAATAGCATAATTGATGAAAAAGCCTATCAAATTTCTGTTAAATGGATTTATGAAAAAGATTTAGAATATGAAAAAGAAAAGATGTTATATTTTGTTCATGAAGGAAAAAAATTGTCTTTAGTAGAAATGAAGTAGGGGGAGATAGTATGAGAATACTGTTTATATCAGCAGATTATCCAAAACCAGAAAAAGGGTCTAATATTTATACTGATTTAGTAGAAGAATTAAATAATAATAATCATGCTGTAAAGGTTATTGTTGCAGAAGAAAAAAAGAAAATTGAAAGTACAGAACTGTTTGAAGAAAATGGTATACCAGTATTACGAGTTAAAACAGGTAATTTGTATGAAGTTGGATTTTTAGAAAAAACATTAACTTTTTTAACAATA
>JAVWDK010000009.1:0-17081 GCA_036642175.1 Bacilli bacterium | reverse complement strand
ACTCTAACACTTACAATTATTATAATACTTTTAGTATTATAAATCGAGTTTATAGATATCTCTTCACAAAAATCTAAATATAAAGAAAATGTGATTAAATAACTATAATCACATTATGCAAGGTGGTAGTTATGAGATTGTCAGAATTACAGAATAAAGATGTTATAAATGTTATTGATGGGAAAAAAATAGGTAATATTATTGATGTTATAATTGATGACAATGGTGGTTTAGTAAGCCTAATTGTTGAAAAATCTAAATTTTTAATATCAATGTTTACAAATAAATCAGAATTAGAAATAAAATGGAAGCAAATTGAAAAAATTGGAGCTGACGTAATATTAGTGAGAATTACAATATAACAAATTGCTAGTTTACTTTAATAGTGATTTATTATATAATATTTTCATGAGGTGGAAGTATGCTAATAACTGAAAAAATGGTAAAATCAATTGCGGAAACCAAATATTTAACAGCGGAAAATACATATCGATATCGTCCAATAATGCGTTACTTTTTAGAGCAATATGAACAAATAGAATATTGGTTGTATAAAGAAGATATATTGAATGCTTTAAAAGAAAATGAGCAGTTTGTAAATTACACTTTAGAAGAATGTGAAAGAGATTTAGATACTCTTGTTGAGTGGCAAAGTCTTGAAAGTATGCAAGACACTAAAACTCCCAATACTCTAGAAGAAATTAAAAACAAAAGATTTAGATATCAAATAACTGATTATGGGGTTTCAATAGAACGTTTAACAATTGAACTTGAAAACATGCAAATAAAAACAGCTTCATTAGAGCCAAAATTATTTGAACGAATTAAAAAATATTTATATCAATTAAAAGACTTTAGAAATACTGATGAAGCTGATATCAATGAAGTTTGGCAAAATTTGAATACTGATTTTACTAATCTTAATCAAAACTATCAAGATTTCCTAAAAAAGTTTAATGAGGCTAAAACGGAAGAATTATTGCAAAGTAATATTTTTTTAGAATTCAAAAGCGAAATGATTAGATATTTAAAACAATTCATTAAAGGATATCAGCAAAACACTTATTTTATTCAAGATTATATAAAGCAAATTAATGAAACAAATATTAACTATTTAATGAAAAATCTTATATCTTATCAAAAAAAAGTTCCGAAATTAGTACCTGAATTTGATTTTGATAAATTAGAAAAAAACAATTTTGGCAAATGGCAAAGTATTTCTAAATGGTTTATTGGCAATAAGACTTCTGATAGTGAAGGAAATAAATTAATGAATGCTACTAACAATATTATTGTTAAAATTACAAAATATGCATCTTCACTTGCTGATCTTCATGGTAATATGACGAGTCGGAAAGAAGAATATAAACATTTATGCAAATTATTTGATAAATTTTCTTTAACCGATTGTCATAAATTATCTTCATTAATTTTAGGTATTGAAGAAGTTAAACATTTTGTTGGTAGTAATGCTAATATGACTGATTCAATCATTAATGCTTATGATACTGTTCCTTTAGAAATTCCTTTAGAAATAAGAAATAGAACTAGAAAACAAACAATTTCTATTATTCCAATTATTGATAAAAGTTATGAAAAAGAAAAAATTCTTTTAGAATATCGTAAAGAACAACAAGAAAATAAGTGTTTATTGAAAAATTTAATTAAAGATAAAAAAATAATTTTAGAAAATGAGGTTTATTTAACAGCAAAAGAAAGAAAATATATTTTGAGATTATTAAATAATAAATTAAATGGTCACGAAACTGAATTTGGTCTTAATTATAATATAGTTAAAACTGGTAAAAAGTGTCATATTAAATCTAATGATGGAGATTTTAGTATGAATAGTTTAATCATTAATTTTGAAGGTGAAATCAATGAATGATATTGGAATAAAAGAATTAGAATTATTATTAAATAATTTTTGGATAACAAAAGAACAAAATATAGAGGCTTATTATCAAATAAAAAATAAATTAAATACTTTTAAAACTTTTGTTCAAGATAAACTAGGTAGTAAAATAATTGTTAATTCTAAATTTATTAAATTAGAAAAATTTCCTGTCTATCCAATGACTTATATGGGAATATCTGACTTTGATAATAAATTAGAATATGTTTTATTAATTTTAACTTTACTTTTTTTGGAAGATAAAATGGACAAAGAAACATTTACATTGTCAAATTTAATTGACTTTATTAAAAATAACGCGATTAATTTAGAATTAAATTTAGTACCAAATTGGAATAATTTTCATCATCGAAAAAATTTGGTAACGACTTTAAAATTTTTGGTCAAATTAAATATAATTAGAATTAAAGATGAAACTAAAACTAGTTTTACAGAAAGTCAAGAATCAGATGCTTTGTGTGAAGCAACAGGACTAGCTAATTATTTGCTAAGAGAATTTAACCATGATATTTTTACTTTTGAAGAAATAAATGATTTTGTAGATGATGAATGGTTAGAACAAATTCAGGAAAAAGGAGATATTAGAAGATATAAAGTATATCGAAATCTATTATTTACACCTGTTTCATACACAAAAAAGCTTCATTTAAGTGAAATTGATTATATTAGAAAATTTAGATTAAGTATAAAAAATGAAATAGAAAAATATACTTCAGCTCAATTAGAAGTTGATAAAAGTATGAGTTTATTATTTTACGATTTTGATAGTAAGCAAAAACAATTTTTTCCTAATACTAAAGCAATAAGTGATATCGTCCTAATTGTAAATAAAGAAATAGCAGATAGTATTACAAGTGGTTATCTAAAATTAGATGAATTTGAAACAATTACAGTTTCAGAAAATTATTTTTTCCGTTTAATAAAAGATATAAAGGAAAAATATGAATCTTATTTTAGTAAATTTTATAAGGAAATGACATTTGACAATTTTTGTAAAGAAGTCGTTCAATATATGGAATCATATGACTTTATTAGTAAAGATGATACTAACTATTATATTTATCCAATGACTTTCAAAATATATGGAATTTTAAAAGAAATAAAGAAAGATAATTTAGAACAGCTGGATATGTTTGGAGGAAACTATGAATGATGTAACCTTAAAAGAAGAAAGATTTATAATAAATAAGATTGGTTTAGTAAATTTTTGGCTATATGATGAAGAAGAATTTGATTTTTATGATGGAAGGTTGATTTTAAGAGGAAGCAATGCTAGTGGTAAATCTGTTACGATGCAATCTTTTATTCCTCTAATTTTAGATGGAAATAAAAGTCCAGAAAGGTTAGATCCATTTGGTGGTAAAGATCGAAAGATTGAAGATTATTTAATTGGTGATGCAGATTCTATACAAAAGGAAGAAAGCACTGGATATTTATATATGGAATTATTTAAAAAGGCAACTAATCAATATTTAACAATTGGAATAGGTCTTAGGGCAAGAAAAGGTAAAGGTGTTGATTTTTGGGGATTTGCTATAAAAAACAATCAAAGAATTGGTAAAAATCTTTATTTATATAAAGATAAAAATAACAAAGTTCCTTTAACTAAATTAGAACTTAAAAGTCGAATTGGTATTGAAAATGAATTTGTTGAAAGCTCTAAAGATTATAAAGTAATGGTAAATCGTTTATTGTTTGGCTTTGATAATTTGGATACTTATGATGAATTTATTAAACTACTGTTACAGCTTCGTAGTAATAAGTTGTCAAAAGATTTTAAACCAACAACACTTACTAAGATATTAAATACAGTTTTGCAGCCATTATCAGAAGATGATTTAAGACCTCTATCAGAAGCTATTGAAGAAATGAATAAGACTACTGAGCAATTAGAAAATTTGCAAAAAAATGTTAAATCTTTAAATGAATTACTCAAAGTTTATAATAATTATAATGCCACAATTTTATTTTATAAAAGTGAAGAATATTTATTAAAATATGATGAAGTAAAAACCATTTCAAAAGAGATTAATAAATTAGAAAAAAATTTAAACGAAATGAGCTTAATTTTAAATCAACAACAACTTGAAATTGTCAAGCAAAATGATGAGTTAGAACTTGTTAAAAATAAAAAACATCAATTAGATGACTCAAATATTACAAGTAAAGTAGAAGAACTAAATGATTTAGAAAATAGGGTTAGTTTTAATTTAGAAAAAATTGCTTTTATTAAAACATCTTTAGAGGATACCAATAGTAAATTATTGACTAAGAAAAATGAATTAATGAAAAATAATAATACAATATATGAATTTGAAAAAGAAATAAAAGACTTAGTTTCTAATCTTGATTCTGAAGTGGAAAACAATTATTTTAATGAAATATCATTGTTTACGGAAGATTTGTTAGAAAATATTAAAGAAAATATTGATTTTATACCTATTCATATTTCTTTGAAAAAATATATTGATAAAGTAATTTTAATTAAAAAAAGTTTGGATGAAAAGGATCAAGCAAATATTGAACTAAATAGTATTTTAATTAATCATAATCATTTGAAAGATGAATATAATTGTTTAGAAAATAATTTGAACAGTATTGAGAATAATTTAAAAACAGCTATTTTAGAATGGCAAGAAAATTTTATAAATATTGAATTAAGTAATTTGATTCTTAAAATAAATGATGATTCAAAAAAAGATATTTTTAGGTTGATGAATAATTATGATGTTAAAAGTTATGATTTGGCAAAAGATGTTTATCAAAATGAATATAATATTTATTTGTCAAAATTTAAGGAAGATTTTTACTTTTTAAAAAATAAAGATAAGGTTATTGATGATGTTATTTTGAGTTTAGAAAAAAGAATTATGAGTTTAAAGAGGCAAAATGATTTAGAAATAATTTATGATGATGATGAATTAGAGCAAAATGAATTTCTTATTAATAACTCTATTCCTTTTATGCCTTTTTATAAATTAATTGAATTTAAAGATAATTTAGATTTAAAAACGAAAAATTATTTAGAAGCAATTCTTTTAGATACTAAAATAATTAGTGCTAAAGTGGTAAATAAAAATGATTTAGATAAACTAATTAATATAAATAAAAAGGGATTATTTCTTTTTCCTAGTACTAAAAAAACTCATAATTTAAGTTTTTATTTTAAAGCCGTAGAAAATAATTTATTTACAAATAATTATATTAATTCAATTTTAGAATCAATTTCACTTGATAAAAATGATCAATTTTATTTAACCTGTGATGGATTTTATAATATTGATTTTATAATAGGTACGGTAACGGATAAATATAAACAAAAGTATATTGGATTTTTAAAAAGGCAAGAAGAAAAGCAAAGACAACTTAATTTGTTAAATAATGAATTAGAAGAGAATATAAAAGTTAAAGAAAATATTCAGAATTTAATTAAGAAAGCTCTGGAAAAAGAAAATGTTCTTTATTTAGAAAGTTTAAAGTTTCCTGATAAAGATATTATTGATAAGGTTATTGATGAAAAAGAAATCATTATTAAAGATTTAACTTGGAATAATAAAAAGCAAAAAGAGTTAGAAAAAATAATTTCTGAAATTAATTTGAAATTAGAAATCATTGATAAAAATATTAAAGTTTTAGCAACTGGAATTATTATTCCTCTTAATTCAGCTAAATATGAAGAAGTAATTTCATCTCTTAATAAGACAACAATATTATTAAATACTTTAGATAAAAGCCATAATAATTATTTAACTAAAATTGAACTTAATAATACTTTGAATTGTATTGTTGAAGAAATCGAACTTAACTTAAATAATTTAAGAGATACAAAGTCTGAATTAGAACGTGATAATTTAAAAAATAATAACAAAATAAAATTAATTAATGAATTATTAGAAAAAGATGAATATATAAATATTAAGCAAACTCTTATTGAATTAGAGAAACAATTAAATGAAATTCCTAAAATAAAAGAACAATTGCTTATTGAAGTGACTAATTTACAAAATAATATTAATTATACTAATAAACAAAAGGATGAGAAGCAAAGTCATTTTATTAAAATTAGTCAAGAATTAGAAGTATATCAATATATTTTTAAAAAAGAGTATGAGCTTTTTTATGTTGCTAAAGACGAGATTAAAGATGTTTATAGTAGTGCTAAAAATATTTATACTGAATTAGAAAGTTATAAAAATAATTTGCTGTCAAATATGGTTGATCTTTTTTACCAGGCTTATAATCATTATAAGTTTGAGCTTAATGATTATAATTTAGCTAATAATAGTTTATTTGAATTAAATGATAATGATATTAAATTATTTTCTGATATAAATGAACTTACTTTAAAAGATATTTTAAAATCTGCAATAAGGAATAATTTAACCGCAGTTTTTAAAGGTAAAAGATTGAATATAATTGAATTATCTAACAAACTAGATATCGCAATTAATGATAATAAAGATTTAATAAGTGAGCAAGATCGTCATTTATTTGAGGACATTTTATTAGATACGGTAGGTGGCAAAATAAGAGCGAGAATTTCTGCTTCAGAAGTATGGGTTTTAAAAATTAATAATATAATGAGAGAAATGCAACAACTTAGTTCATTAGGTTTAAGACTTCGCTGGAATAGTAAACTTGCTTTATCAGAAGATGAATTGGATACTAAAAAATTAGTTGATTTACTTAAAGTAGATCCTAAATTAATTAAGGAAACTGATGCCTCTTTAATTACTAATCATTTTCGTTCTAAATTAAAAAAGGCAATTGAAATAAATGAAGGAAATTATATTTCATATTATAATATTATTGCTGATGTATTAGATTATCGTAATTGGTTTGATTTTCAATTACTTTATCAAAAAACAGGCGAAGAAAGAAAAGAATTAACAGATAAAGCCTATTCAAAATTTAGTGGTGGGGAAAGAGCAAAGGCTACTTATATTCCTTTGTTTGCTAGTATTTTTGCCAAATATTATAGTGCAAAAAAAGATGCTCCGAGAATAATTGCTTTAGATGAGGCCTTTGCTGGAGTCGATGAAGTAAATATTCGAGAAATGTTTGGAATTTTAACTTCTTTAGAATTAGATTTTATTGTTAATTCGCAAACATTATGGGGAGATTATGATACAATTCCTATGCTTTCAATTTGTGAATTAATAAAACCAGCTGGTTCTAAAACAGTTAGTATTGAAAGATATAGATGGAATGGCAAAGTTAAAGAAATTGTAAAAGAGGATGAAAATGAATTATGTGAATTATTTTAAAAATAAAAAAGGATTTAATAGATTTTTCATTGAGTTAAAAAAGAAGTACATTAAGACTGGCAAGTTCACTGGAAACATAATTTTAAAAAATATCACGAAAGAAGAAAGCAATGATTTTTCGTGTTTTTTTGGTACTTTTTATTTATTAGGTAAAGATATCAATATTTCTCTTCAAAAATTTTTAAAAGTAATGAATAATAGTAAATATAATGATTTTGATTTTAAAATTTTAATTGATAACTATTTTAATGAGAATGTTGAAACAAATGAAGCAATAAATAGTAAAAAAATAACTAGTCAAGAAGAATTTTTTAGTAATATTGTTAAAATAACTTCTTCGATTGGTCACGATTGGTTATGTAATATTATCGAAGAAAAAGCAGATGCTTATAATTTATTAATAAAAAGATATAATCAGAATAAAATTATTTTAAAAAATGATTTATTAAAAACAATTAAGTGTTTAAATAATTTGCCAATTTTTAATAATCAATCAATATATTTGCCTATTTTCGCTTGTAAATGTACTGGTGATCCACACTTTTTAGATATTGATAGTAAAAATAGCTTACTTTTTATTTATGGCTTATGTTATGTTTTTAAAGTTAATTATCCAACCAATAGAAGTTTAAAAACTGTACTTTATTTTAAGGCTTTAATTATTGCTGATCCTATATCCAATTATGCAATTACATATAATTTGAAAATTGATAATAAAAATATGTTTGATAATCAGCCTTTAATACTTAATTTATGTAATTTGCAGTTTGTTGCCAATATTGATAGTAATTTTAAAAAAGTATATATTTTTGAAAATCCATCTATTTTAAATATAATACTTCAAAAAGAAGTAAAGGCATCTGTTATTATTACTTCTGGTAATCCTAATTTAGTTGTCTATGAAATATTAGATAAATTAATTTTAATGGGAAATAAATTATTTTATAATGGGGATTTTGATCCAGAGGGATTGTTAATTGCTTATAAATTAAAACAAAAATATAAAGATAAACTAACTTTATTTTGTTATAACATTGATGATTATCATAATTGCTTATCACAAAATGAAATAAGCTCAATAAGGCTAAAAAAGTTAGATAAAATAGAATTAGATGAACTTAATTTAATAAAAAATAATTTGCTACTTAATAAAATGCCTGGTTATCAGGAAAATAATATTGATAATATTATTAACTATATGAAATAAGTAAAAAAAAGTTGATTTTAAAAATATATATGATATTATTATTAAAGGTAATGGTCTTTTAAAAAGTAAAGATTTTTATTTGAATCTTGAAGTAAAATGGAAGGAAGAAATTTGGTATGAAAATATTATTATATACAGAAGGATTAAAATCAATTGGGAAAAGTGGTTTAGGTAAAGCGATAAAGCATCAAATGAAAGCCTTAGAAGATGAGAAAATAAAATATACTTTAAATATTAACGACGACTATGATATATTACATATAAATACATATTTTATTAAATCTTATTTTTTGGTTAAGAAAGCTAAAAAACTTGGTAAAAAAGTTGTTTATCATGCCCATTCTACAGAAGAAGATTTTAAAGATGGATTTATCTTTTGTAAACAGCTTGCTCCATTATTTAAAAAATGGTTAATAAAATGTTATAAGCTTGGTGATGTATTAGTAACACCAACTCCTTATTCTAAAAAATTATTACAAAATTATAAAGGGCTGGAAGATAAAAAAATATATGCAATATCAAACGGGATAGAATTAAATTTCTTTAAAAGAGATAAAAAAATGGGTGAAAAATTTAGACAAATTTACAATTATACTAAAGAAGATTTAGTGATTGTAGGTATTGGACTATATATAGAAAGAAAAGGAATTGTTGATTTTGTTGAATTAGCTAAAAGAATGCCAGAATATAAATTCATTTGGTTTGGTTATTCACCAATTTCAGCAGCGACCAAACCAGTTAAAAAAGCTTTAAATACTAAATTAAATAATCTTGTTTTTGCAGGATATGTTGAACAAGATATGATTATGTGTGCTTTAAATGGTTGTAATTTATATTTATTTCCCACTTTAGAGGAAACTGAAGGTATTCCTATAATTGAAGCTTGTGCAATTGGATGTGATGCAATAGTAAGGGATATCCCCATATTTGAAGATTGGTTAATAGATGGAGTTAATATGTATAAAGCTAAAGACGTTGATGATTTTGAAAGAAAAATTAAAAAGTTTTTTAATCATAAATTAAAATCAGTTTCAGATAAATCATACGAAATTGCTTTAGAAAGAGATTTAAATAAAATTGGCAAACAATTAAGGAATGTTTATGAAGAAGTTTTAAAAGACAACTAAACATCTTTTTTTTATATAATATAGTAGGTGATTATAGATGTCTATATCTAAAAAAGAACTTCTTGCTTTAATAAATGAAATAGAAACTATTACGAGTAAATTAGAATTTGATATTAAAAAAATCAATGAGATTCAAAGAAATTGTCCTCATGATATTATAGCTACTCTTGGCTATGTTCCTTATAATAATGGTTGGGGGAATAAATTTTTGCCAGAAAGAATTTGTCTATTATGTATGAAAAAAGATACTTTTTCATGGTTTGAACATATTTATCCTTTTGTTGATGGAATTGAATATAAAAAAGATGTATATAATATAAATAATGAGCAAGATTTATCAGCAAAAGCCTTAGATATTTATGAATTATATAATAAAATTAAACAAGAAAATCCTAATATTTCAATTGAAGATTTAATAATTGTTTTAGAAATGCAAATTAGAAATCATGTAAAAGTTAAAATAAAATGACTAGTAATCTTAGTCATTTTTTGTTATACTTAAAGTGGTGATATTGATGAAGAAAATAAAAATTAGTTATGTAATTATTTTGTTATTAGCAAGTTTTTTAGTATGGATTGTAATTGCTTATAATAAAAGAAAAAATATTATTCAAGAATTTAATCGAGATTTATTTTATATGGATACTTATATAAATGTTAAAATATATACAACTGATTCGGTAAAAGCTAATAAAACACTTACTTTAGTTGATAATATTTATAAGGAATATCATCAACTAACTGATAGATATAACGCTTATACAAATGTAAATAATGTTTACTTTATTAATAATAATAGTATAAAAGATGAAAAAATAAAAATTGATAGTAAATTATATGAGTTAATAAAACAAGGAATTATTGCTAATTCTAAAACAGATGGATTAATAAATATTAATATGGGTGATGTAATTGATGTTTGGAAAAAATATCGCGATGCTAAAACAGGTGTTCCTACTTTAATAGAGTTAAAAAACACTAATATTGATATTGATCAAATTAAGTTATTGGATAACAATAATATTTTAAATAATCATCCAAATATTGATTTAGGGGCAATTGCAAAAGGGTACGTAACACAAATTGTTGCTAATTATATTAAAGAACAAGGATTTGACAAATTTTTAATTAATGCTGGTGGAAATGTTATTGTTGGAAATCATTATAATAAAGAAGTTTTTAGAATAGGTATTGAAGAGCCTAATAGTAATGGTGGTATTTATCAGATAATTAAGGGTAATAATATGGTAGTAACAACAAGTGGTAGCTATGAAAGATTTTATGAATATAATGGAATTACTTATCATCATATTATTGATCCAAAAAGTTTATTTCCCACTAATTATATGAAAAGTGTTACTGTTATTACTAAAGATGGACTATTAGGTGATACATTATCAACAGCTTTGTTTTTAATGCCTATTATGGAAGGTAAAAAATTTTTAAAAAATTTTGCTGGTGTAGAAGCAATTTGGTATACATTAGATAATCAAGTAATAAAAACGGATGGTTTTAATAAGTATGAATAAAAGTGATTTAAAACTAATTGTTTTTTTAATACTTATTTTTATTATAATAATATTAAATATGAGTAAAAATATTGGAACAACTGCTAAAGTCTATTATGAAAATAAAATGATTTTAAGTATTAATTTAGATGTTTCTAAAGAATATACTGTAAAAGGCTATAATGGTGATGTGAAATTAGTTGTTAATGATAAAAAAATTAAAGTTTTAGAAGAAAGCAGTCCTTTGCATCTTTGTTCAAAACAAGGTTATATTTCTAAATCATATGAGATGATTGTTTGTTTACCTAATAAAATTGTTATTAAAATAGATGATGATGTTAAGTTAGATGGAGTAGTGAGATAATGGAATTAAAAAAAATAACAAGGCTTTCAATGCTACTGGCTTTGTCAATTGTTTTAAATTTAATTGAAAGTTTTATTCCTTTTTTTAATGGATATATTCCTGGCTTAAAATTAGGACTCGCAAATTCAATTACTTTATTGGTATTATACATATATTCTTTTAAGGATGCTTTATCGATGTCTATTTTAAGAGTGTTTTTAGTAGGCATATTACGAACTGGTTTATTTAGCATTCCTTTTTTCTTTAGCTTAGGTGGTGGCCTATTAAGTATTATAATGATGTTTTTTATTAAAAAAATTACTAATTTATCAATTATTGGTATTAGTATAGTCGGCTCTTTATTTCATTCAATTGGGCAAATAATTATGGCAATATTGTTATTAAATAATATAAATATGGTTTATTATTTACCATGGCTGCTTATTTTTAGTGTTCCAACTGGTATTATTACTGGTTTAGTTAGTAAGGAATTGATTAAATATTTCAAGCAAACTGAAGATAAAATAAATTGATTTTTATATACTTTAGATTGATAATTTGATACAATTATAACAGGTGATTGAAAATGTTATATAGTTCAGTTAATAATCAAAAAGTAAAAGACATAAAAAAATTACATATTAAAAAAAATAGGGATATGACTAATCTTTTCTTAATTGAAGGAGAGCATTTAGTAACTGAAGCATACAAAAGTAATTCTCTAAAAACTTTAATAATAGAAGAAAATGAATCATTTAAGTTAGATATTGAAACAATTAATATAACTAATAACATCTCAAAATATATTTCAGAATTAGAAAATCCACCTAAAATATTTGGAATATGTAACAAAAAAAATGATACTAAAATAGGTAATAAAGTTTTAGTACTAGATAATATTCAAGACCCAGGTAATTTAGGAACAATCATAAGAAGTGCTGTAGCTTTTAATATTGATACAATTATATTAAGTAATAATACTGTTGATTTATATAATTCTAAAGTCATTAGAGCTAGTCAAGGATTATTATTTTATATAGATATAATTATTAAAGATATAGCAGAATGTCTAACAAATTTGAATAATTTAAACTACAAAATATTAGGAACGAGTGTAATAAAAGGCAAAAGTGTAAAAAAACTTGAAAAATATGAAAAATTTGCTATAATAATGGGAAATGAAGGAAATGGGCTATCTAAAGAAATAATGAATATACCTTCAGAATTTATATATGTTGATATGAATAAAAATTGTGAAAGTTTAAACGTAGCAGTAGCCACAAGTATTATTCTTTATGAATTAGATAAGTAGGTGTAGTATGAATTATATTTATATAGGAGAAATTGTTAATACACATGGCTTAAAAGGTGAAGTTAGAATTATATCAGATTTTAAGTATAAATCAAAAGTTTTTATTAAGGGAATGGCTGTTTATGTTGGTAAGAATAAAGAATCACTAATAATAAATTCTTATAGAATTCATAAAACTTTTGACATGGTAACCTTTGTTGATTTTTTAAACATTAATGATGTGTTAATATTTAAAGGTGAAAAAGTATATATTAATAAAGAAGATATTAATATTGATGGTTATTTTGATGAAGACTTAATTAATTTAGATGTTTATGGTAATAATTTATATATTGGGAAAGTTATCACTATTTTAAAAGGGGTAAAAAACGATAATTTAGTTATTAAAAATAATAATATTCAAAATATTATTCCAAATATTAAAGAATTTGTTAAAAATGTTGATTTAGAAAATAAAAGAATTGACATAAATTTGATTGAAGGATTAATAAATGAAAATTGATATTTTATCACTTTTTCCTAATATGTTTAATGGGTTTTTAAATGAATCAATAATTAAAAGAGCTATCAGTAATAAAAAAGTTGTAATAAATATAATTGATTTTAGGCAATATTCAACAGATATTCATAAAAAAGTTGATGATTATGCCTTTGGTGGTGGCAAAGGAATGGTTTTGATGCCACAACCAATATTTGATTGTATTGATAATATTAGAACAAAAGAATCAATTGTAATTCTTATGACTCCACAAGGATTACAATATAAGCAAAATATAGCAGTTGATTTATCAAAAGAAAAACATATAATAATAATTTGTGGTCATTATGAAGGTTTTGATGAAAGAATTAGAAAAATTGTTGATATGGAAATAAGCATTGGAGATTATATCTTAACTGGTGGAGAGCTTGCTAGCATGATTGTAACAGATAGCATTGTAAGATTAATTGACGATGTTATAAAAAAAGAGTCTTATGAAAATGATTCTTTTAGCAATAATTTGCTAGATTATCCAGTCTATACCAAGCCAGTCATATATAGACAGATGAAAGTTCCAGAAGTGTTATTATCTGGTCATCATGAAAATATTACTAAATGGCGTAAAGAGCAAGCTTTAAAAAAAACGCAGGAAAGACGTCCTGATCTATTAGAAAAGAGTTGAATTTATGAATAAATTTACAATTGTAAAGAAAACAAATGAACAAACGGCTCAAATAGATAGTAAAAAAATGCAAGGGTTTAATATTAAACCATTAAATAAGGTTGATTATGAAGGTGTAAAAGTCAATCAGATGCTTATTATTAAACCTAGTTTTATCGAAAAGATTTTAAAGAGAAAAATTAAAAGAAAATTAGAAGTCTATCTTCAATTTATTATTAGTATGTTAGATGATTCTGATACTGATGCGGGTAAAATTGAAATAGCATTAAATGATATAACTCGCTATAAAAGTATTATTAAAAATAATTATAGAGTTTATCTTGATGAATTATATTTTGAATTATTAATAAAAAAAATTGATGTAATTGAAAATGAACTTAAAGTAAAAGCTCAATATTTAATAATGACAGCACAAGATATTTATGAAAAAAAAGGAAAATCACGATAATTGTTAAAAATAATTAAGATTTACTTGATTTTTAAAATGTAATATGCTAAAATTTTTTATGACGTGATCCGCTAAAATAATGTTTATGATCATAGTAGATATAGAAAAAGGAGAGTGTTTTTGTGAATTTAGTTGAAATTATAACTAAAAAACAAATAAGAACTGACTTACCAGAATTTCGCGTTGGGGATACGGTAGTTGTTGGTTGGAAAGTTGTCGAAGGAAAACGAGAAAGAATTCAAGATTTTGAAGGAATTGTTATTAAAATTCAAAATAGTGGTATTGGAAAAAACTTTACAGTTAGGAAACTATCTGGTGGAGTTGGAGTTGAAAGAACTTTTCCAATGAATTCACCAGTAATAGCTTATGTTAAAGTAGCTAGAATGGGTAGAGTAAGACGCGCTAAATTGAATTTCTTAAGGACTTTAAAAAGTCAACCTAAAATCAAAGAAAGAAGAGCAAAAGAAACTAAGGCAGTATAATTGCCTTAGTTTTTGTAATAGGTAAAATTATGAAATTATTAAAAGAAATATTTCCATATGTCATAATAGTAATGGTAGTTGTTTTAATTAGAATGTTTATTATTACACCAGTTAGAGTTGATGGCTTATCAATGGTTCCGACTTTAAAAAATGGTGAAATATTATTGTTGAAAAAGTATGACAAAAAAATCAAACGCTTTGATATTGTAGTAGTTGATTATCAGAATACAAAATTGGTTAAAAGAGTTATTGGTTTACCCGGTGAACATATAAAATATATGAATAACAAATTATATATTAATAATAAAATTGTTTCTGAAAATTTTATTAATACGACAACTAGTGATTATGATTTGAAAGAATTAAAGTTTGATTTTATTCCTAATAATTATTATTTTGTTGTAGGTGATAATCGAAATAATTCAAAAGATAGCAGAATTATTGGTTTAATTCATATTGATAAAATTATTGGAACAACAGATTTTTCTTTATTTCCTTTTGATAAATTTGGCAAAATAAAATAATAATTTTCCAAAGAAATTTGTTAATTATATTTAAAAAGTAATAATAACTGATATAATTTTAAACATAGCATATGCCTCATTTCTATGATGGTTATTCTAAGAATATTATAACGTTACATGTTATGTTTTAATAAATATAAAATGAAAATTCTATATAAAATTGAAATGAAAAAAGAAAGAGAAATCTTACTGGATTCTGCAGCTACGGATCTTACAAGAAATTTTAGAGAATGGTGGAAACAAGAAAATTATAGTTTTGAATTTTTTGCTGAAAGTAGTGAATTACAATGGTTTTTTAGTTTTTATTTAATTTTTATGTCAGAAACAAAGAACAAACATAAAAATGCTATTTTGTTATTAGATGAACCTGGACATACTTTACATCCTATGGTACAAAAGGATTTATCATTATTTTTTAATGAATTATCAAAAAATAATCAATTAATATATACGACACATTCTCCTTTTTTAGTAAATTTTATGAACATAATGCAAACAAAAGTTGTATACTTCGATGATCAAGGAATAACAAATGTATCAGATAATTTACAAATTAATAAAGCATTTGCAAAAAATTCTATTTATTCTATTAACTCTGCAATTGGAATAACTATATCTGATACAATACTTATAGGTTGTAAACCAATTATAGTAGAAGGTGTGTCTGACCAAATATATTTAACATATATAAAAAGATATCTTATGAAAAATGAAAATTTTGTAAGTACAGAAGAATTAGTGTTTATGCCTGTTGATGGAACTAAAAATATTAAGCCTGTTGTATCGTTGATTACAGGAAGAGATGATAAACTACCTTTTGTTATTGAAGATAATGATGTTTCTGGTAAAAAAAAGGAAAAATCTTTAAAGAAAAACTTATATGCAGGTGAAGAACAAAAAATACTGAATATTGATGATTATCTAATTGATGAAACAACTGATGCTGAAATTGAAGACTTTATGAATAGGCAAGAGATTGAAGAATCTTTTAATAGAGAATTTAGATTAGAAGAAGAATTTGAGTATGATGTCGAAAGTAAAGAAATCATAGTTAAACAAATAGAAAAATATTGTGCAAATAATAAGTATGATTTGCAACATGGATGGAAAGTTATTTTAGCAAGAAGATACATACAATGAAATAAAAAGCCTGATGATAAAACAATTGAAAAGTGGAAAGAATTGTTTGAAAAAATAAAATAGATAGGGGTAATTAAATGAGAGAAATAAATAGCACAACTTTGGGATATGAAGATAAACTATGGCAAGCTGCTGATAAATTAAGAGGAAGTATGGATGCAGGAGAATATAAGCATGTTGTATTAGGATTAATATTTTTAAAATATGTATCTGATGCTTTTGATACAAAATTTTTAGAATTAAAAGAAGACAAATATGCAGATGAAGAAGATCAAGATGAATATACATCTGAAAACATATTCTGGGTTCCTAAAGAAGCAAGATGGGAATATATAAAGCAATATGCAAATAGCCCTGAAATAGGTAAAGTAATTGATATAGCTATGGAAGAAATTGAAAAATCTAATACAAGTTTAAAAGGTGTATTAAATAAAAACTATGCTAGACCAGAACTTGATAAAACAAGATTAGGTGAACTAGTTACCTTATTTACTAACCTTGATATGGGTACAAATAAAGCAAAAGAGATGGATATGCTAGGAAGAGTATATGAATATTGTATTAGTAAATTTGCTTCTGCTGAAGGAAAAGGTGGTGGAGAATTCTATACTCCAGCATGTATTGTTAGAACATTGGTAGAAATGATAG
>JAVWDK010000008.1:0-18520 GCA_036642175.1 Bacilli bacterium | reverse complement strand
GTATTGAATTTAAAAATGAAGATGAAATCATTAATGAATATGTTAATAAAGGTTATAGTGTTGATGAAGCATATGTAAATGAAGTATTACCTAAAAAGATGGCATTGAACATTAAATATATTTTAAGCTTTTGCTTAATAAAGGATGTGAAACTATGTATAAAAACAGTCGCATTAATGATCAACCATTAGTTAGCATAGTAACACCTGTGTTTAATGCTGAAAGATTTATTATTGAAACCATACTGAGTGTAATAAATCAAACTTATTCAAATTGGGAAATGCTAATAATTGATGATATTTCTATAGATAATACATTAAAAATAGTAAAAAGTTTTGAAAAAAAAGATTCAAGGATTAGGGTGTTTTCTTTACAAGAAAAAGGGGGGGCTTCATTAGCAAGAAATAAAGGGATTTTCGAGTCAAAAGGAAAATATATTGCATTTTTAGATGCCGATGATATTTGGATGCCCAATAAATTAACTGTTCAAATTGAATTAATGGAAGTTTATAACTATGTTTTTACATATCATAACTATGAACTTATTGATGAAAATTCTAAAAAGCTAGGTATATTGAGAAAAGCACCGAAAAGTATTACTTACAAAAGAATGTTATTTGGTTGTTCGATTGGTTGTTTATCTGTTGTTTATAATTGTAAAGAACTTGGGAAAGTACAAATTAAAAGGATTGACAAACGCAATGATGATGCACTTTGGGCGGCACTATTAAAAAAATGCAAAAGAGGCTATTTATTAAATGAAGATTTGGCCAGATATAGAATTAGTCATAATTCATTATCTTCAGGAAGCAAAATAAAATTATTAAAATATCATTATTTATTATATAGAAAATCTTACGAATTTAATTTAATTTTATCATTATTTTTTACATTAACTAATGTATTAATATATTTTTGGAACAAGCTATTTATGACAAAGATGGTTAATTGAATAAAATTCAGATTTGAAGAAAGGGGGTCACAATTACGGGAAAATTAAATGTATGTTATTTTACTACTAAAGCTCCTTGTGGTTATGGAGAAACATTTGTTATGAATGAAATTAGGGAAATTGAAAACAGTAATGTGAATGTTGAAATTATCCCAATTAGACCAGAATATCTATGCAATGACTTTAATATTTGGTTTTGTAAAGCTCACTCATTTTATTGTTATTATTTAGCTTTAAAAACCATTATTACTAAGCCAATCAAAACAATTGTTGCAATTAACAATCTTTTATTGAATACTAAAACTGTGAAAAAGAAGCTTAAAAATATATATATAATTCCTAAAGCATTAGCTATATGTGATCATTTGACTTATAAAGAATGTCAGTTTATACATGCTCATTGGCTTGCAACGGTATCATCAGTGGCATATTTAGTGTCTGAAATAACAGGAATTCCTTGGGGAGTTACAACTCATAGATTTGATTTGTATGAAAAAAATGCAATAGAAATTAAAATGAAGAGTGCATCCTTTATACGATGTATTGATGAAAACGGTTACAAATTTTTAAGCACAATTTCGGATTCTTTCAAAGATAAAATATATAAAATATATATGGGTGTAGATATCCCAGAATATAATATGATTAAATCAAACCAAAAAAAGAAATGTTTTAATATTGCGATACCAGCAAATTTAGTAAAAGTGAAGGGACATAGTTACGCTTTCAAAGCATTAAAAATTTTAAATAAAGAGTTCCCTGGTATTTTTAAATGTAATGTATATGGAATAGGGCCTCTAAAAGAACAATTAATTACACTTGTTCATGATTTAAACCTTGAAAATACAATAACATTTGAAGGAAATATAAAAAATGAAGATTTATTGGCAAAATATAAGAAAAAAGAAATAGATTTGGTGCTATTGCCAAGTGTTGACTTAGGAAATAATGAACATGAAGGAATTCCTGTTTGTTTAATAGAAGCGATGGCGTATTGTGTACCAGTTATTTCGACAAAAACCGGAGGAATTCCAGAATTGGTTATAGAAGGGTCGGGTATACTGGTTCCTGATAAAAGTTCGAAAGCTATTGCTCATGCAATAGAGGATTTATATTCATGTGATAATATGGAAACGATATTATTTACAGGCTATGAAAGGGTAAGAAAGGATTTCAATAATATTACGCAAACTATGAAGGTATTAGAATTAATTGAAAAGGCGGATAAAGTATAATGGAATATTTCCTGTTGTTAATATTTTTAATTTTTAGCATATATGCTATTAAAGTATTATTAAGAAAAGATTTTTTGTTTGCTATTATATATTTAGTTTTTTTTTCTTACTGTTTTTTTTCATTGTTTTCTTATGTTTATATACCTGAAGAAGTAGCCAGTTTAGGGAAACAATATTATGGAGAATTAGCATTTTATCCATATTTATTCTATTGCTTTTTGTTTCATGTGTTGATTTTTTTGTTTTTTTTATATAAAAGAAAAGATAGAAAAGGCTTTGAATTTACACTTTGCAGTGTTAAAAAAGATTATTTAATGAAAACTAAGATTTTATATCATTTTATTATTGTTTCATTTATTGTGTTATATTTATTTTTTTTATGTAATACATATAGTAGTTTATCTTACTATAATCAAACTCCGTTAAAAGCAAATCCTCTGTTTTTTTATATGTTCGAATTAATGATTTTATTAATTATATTTCTTTTCCATATAGCTCGAACAAATATAGAATATAGAAAATCAAATTGTATATATTTGCTAATAATATCGTTACTTTTTATTATTACTGCATTGAAATGTGGGCAAAGAATTCAATTGTTATCATTGGCAATGGGACTAATTGTATATTATATTTGCCTTGTCAAAGGAAATTTTAATATCAAAAGAATTATTGTTCTAAGTGCGATTATATTAATGCTGATTTTTTTACTACAATTAATTAGATTAACTAGGGGAAATTTTAGCAATATTTCCATTCAGACAATTATTGATTGTTTTAGTCCATTTTTGAATCTTAGGTTCTATTTATTTCAAGATTGGTTTTATCCGCCACTATCACTCGTTACTGCAATTCAAAAAGATCTTATAACACCATTTGCAGTAATAATTAGCAATATTTCAATTATGATTCCTTTAATACCGCATACATCACTAGGATCAACAATGTCAAATATAGTGGATCCTATAGGAAATAGAGGCTATGGATATTATTATATAACTGAAGGATATCAATTTTTAGGAGGAGTAGGGGTAATAATATATGCTGCATTTTTAATAGCATTGTATAATTTATTCTTTAAAATATTTACTTTTGATGATTGTGATTTAAATATTTTAATTAAAGCATCATTTGCTACATTTATATTAAGTTTAGTCCGTTCTCAATCCTTTTCGTTTATCAAACAAGTAGTATTTTGGTTTTTGCCAATATTATTTTTGTATTTTTTATTTAATGGAAAATATCCAACAAAGAAAAGAGGTGAAAGTAAATATGTTTGATATCTCAATAATAATGTCTACATATAACGACGAAAAAACAATTCGTGATTGTATTGATAGCGTGATTAATCAGACATACAGTAATTTTGAATTTATTATTATAAATGATTGCTCTACTGATAACACTTTAGAGATAATTGAATCATTCAAAGATAATAGAATTAAAATTATTAGTAACAGAAAAAATATGGGATTAACAAGTAACTTAATAGGTGCATTAAAAATTTCGAATGGAAAATATATTGCAAGGATGGATGCAGACGATATTTGCACAAAAAAAAGACTTGAAATGCAGATTAATTATTTAAATGAAAAGCAGAATGTAGATATTTTAGGAACAAATGCAATCATTATAAATGACGAAGGAAAAGAAATAGGAGTTACAAATAAGCCTTTAAAACACGACGATATTGTTAATGGCTTGATTATCGAAAATCAATTAATACATCCGAGCGTGATGATGAGAAAAGAAATATTTGAAAAAATAAATTATGATTTGGCTTTTAAAACATGTCAAGATTATAAACTTTGGGTAGACGCAGTAAATATATGCACGTTCGCAAATCTAGCGGATAATTGTATATTTTATAGAATTTCTAAAAAAGGGATAAGTAAGACTCAAAGAAAAAATATTGAAGAAAGAGCAAAAGTATTGAGTGACATTCATACAGAACTATTAAAAAAGAAAAAGCTAAAACTCTCGAATCAAAATGTATCAGATTATACTAAAATTGTTATGGGAGAAAAAATAGATGTTGATAGTTTAAATGAACTTAGAGAAGTAATTAAAACTATATCAAATCAAACAAATATTAAATTTTTACTAAAATTAATCTCTGATAAAAAAATTGATTGCCAAGGAGTAAAGACATCGCTTTTAGAGTTGCAGTTTATTGATATATACAATAGTTTTGTAATTAAAATGTTACTTTTAAGAAAATATTGTAAATATCTTGGCTTTTTTAAAAGTATTAAAATATTATTTATTAAAAGAATATTTGGGAAGGATTGAGAAATATGCAATTTTTAGTTACTGGAGGAGCTGGATTTATCGGTTCACATTTGTCACAAGAATTAATGAAACGAGGTGATAGTATCATTTCAATTGATAATTTTAATGATTATTATGATGTAAAATTAAAAGAAAGTAATTATAGGTGTGTACTTAAGAGTTCAACATTTTACAATGCTTATTATAAAATGTACAGAGGAGATATTCGAGATAAGAAATTGATAGAAACTATTTTTAAGGAAAATACTATTGATGGTGTTATATCATTAGCTGCAAATGCAGGAGTTAGGCCTTCAATCGATGATCCGCTTTATTACGTTGATGTAAATTTGATGGGACTCACTAATATATTAGAAGGAATGAGATTAAATAATTGTAAATCTATTGTGTTTATATCTTCTTCATCTGTCTATGGTAATAATAAAAAAGTTCCGTTTAGTGAAAAAGATTCAGTTGATAAACCAATTTCACCTTATGCGGCAACAAAAAAGGCCGGAGAACTACTATGTTACACATATCATTCTTTATTTAATATTAATGTAGCTTGTTTGCGTTATTTTACTGTTTATGGCCCACGACAAAGGCCTGATTTAGCAATTAATAAATTTACAAAACGACTGATGAATGATGAGCCGATAGAAATGTATGGAGATGGGAGTACCTCAAGAGACTATACGTATGTCAGTGATATTGTTAATGGGACAATTTTAGCACTTGACTACATATGTAAAAATAATAAAGTTTATGAAATATTTAATTTAGGAGGAAGCAATCCGATTTCACTAATAGAACTAATTCAAGTAATAAGTATAACCGTCGGTAAAACGCCAAAAATAAATCAATTACCGATGCAACCAGGTGATGTGAATATAACATATAGTGATTACTCTCACGCAAAAAAAATATTGGGATATGAACCTAAAATAAATATAAGAGAAGGAATACAAATGTTTTACAATTGGAATATCGAGAATGGTGGAAAAAACAGATGAAATTTATGTTACGATGTTTAATTAAAATTCTTAGATTAAGTAAAATCGAAAGAATTATTAGTGATGAAGTTTTTTTGAAAATACAATATAGGTATTCAATTGGGAAAAAGTTAAATGTTGAACATCCTAAAACATTTAATGAAAAAATCCAATGGTTGAAACTTAATGATCGTAATCCAATATATAGTGTTATGGTGGACAAATATTTAGTACGAGAGTTTGTTGCGGACAGAATGGGAAAAGAATATTTAACAAAATGTTATGGTGTGTATTACAATTTTGATGAAATTGACAAAAAAAGATTACCAAATAGCTTTGTATTAAAAACAACCCATGATAGTGGAACAGTAATTATTTGTAATGATTTATTAAAATTTAATTTTGAAGATTGCAAAGTAAGAATTGATAAAGCAATGAGCAAGAATTTTTATTATTCTTCTCGAGAATGGCCATACAAAAGACTAATACCAAAAATTATTATTGAAGAAAATTTGAGTATAAACGGAAAAATTCCTGATGATTATAAAATTATGTGCTTTAATGGCAAAGCTAAGGTGATACAATATCATACTGATCGATTTATGAAGCATAAGCAATATCATTATGATTCTAATGGAAATTTATTAGATTTAAATAATGTTGGCTACTCATCATGCGAGGCACCACAATTAGATATGAATGTTGTTAATAAGATGATAGAATTAGCCGAAGGTGTGGCGAAAAAATTTATAAATATAAGAATCGATTTTTTTTATGTTAATGGAAAAATATATTTTGGAGAGTTTACTTTTTACGATTCAGCTGGAATGTGCCCATGGAATGGTAATGGTGATGAATGGCTTGGTGGTTTAATACACATAGGATGTGAAGAAAATGAAAATTTTAATCGGTGGTGATTTTGTACCAAATGTTATTGGATTAAGTAAAGAAGAAAAGATATTTTCGCCAAATGTTTTAGATAAGGATTTGATAAATTATCTAAATGAATGTGATATTAATTTATTTAATTGCGAGGCACCAATTACGGATAGTAAAATTCCAACAGTTAAATGCGGACAAAATATAAGAATAGAAAAAAAGAATGAAATATGTTTTTCGAAAATTCAAAATCTTATTTTTTCATTAGCAAATAATCACATTTTAGATTTTGGTTCAAATGGGATTAAAGATACATTAAAAATATTGAAAAAGAACAACATTGAATATTTTGGCGCTGGGGAAAATTTAGAAAAAGCTAAAGAACCATTAATTTTAGAAAAAGAAGGTTATCATGTCGGATTGTATTCATGTACTGAAGCTGAATTTTCCTCAGCTACTGAATTTACATATGGTGCAAATCCTATGGATACAATTTATAGTTTTGATGATGTAAGTTCTCTTAAAAAAAAATGTGATTTTGTGATTGTTTTATATCACGGAGGTAAAGAGTTTTATCCATATCCTTCTCCTATTCTACAAAAGATATGCAGAAGATTTATCGAAAAAGGTGCTGACTTGGTAATATGCCAGCATAGTCATTGTATTGGATGTGTTGAAGATTATAAGAATGGAAAAGTTGTTTATGGTCAGGGCAATTTTTTGTTTGAAGATGAGAGTGAAAAAGATAATGAAATGTGGAAATTCGGGCTTTTAATAGAAGTTAATATATGCAATAACTCAACTGAAATTAATTATAAGTTATTAGAGAATAATGAAAACTTTGTTCAATTTTCTAACAATGAAGAGCAATTGCAAAAATTCAAAAATCAATCTGCAAAAATAAAAGATAAAGATTTTATTCAACAAGAATATATTGAATTTAGTAAGATATATATAAATGAATACTTATATTTTATGCAAAAAGGTAACAAATTGTTTTTAGCACTAAATAAGTTTTCGAGAAGTTTGTTTAAAAGAGAGTTATATGATTTTATATATCCTCCAAAAGTACTTCTTTCATTATTGGATATTATTATGTGTGAAGCACATCAAGAATTACTAATTGAAGGATTAAAAACAAAAATATATAAGAAATAGCTAGAAGTCAGATTAGGAGAATTACATGAGAACAAAACTAACAATATATAATACGCTTGTTTCATTACTATCCCAAGTTTTATTTTTGGTCTTAAGTTTAATCTTTCCTCGATTAATAATTTTGACTTTTGGTTCTGAAGTAAATGGATTGACTTCATCAATAAATCAAATTCTAAACATTATAAATTTATTACAAGTCGGAATTGTCGGCGCCTCAATTTATGATATGTATAAACCAATTATTGAGGGAAATGAGAAAGTTATTGGTAGTATTTACTACACAGCAAAAACTTATTTTAATAAGGTGAGTCTGATTTTCTTTGTTTTTGGTATTATTGTAATGCCGTTCTTTTTACTTGGCGGATCATATCAAATTTCATTTATAGAAATTTTTCTATCTGTAATTATTTTAACATTAAACGGAGCTTTAGTTTTTAAATATATCTCATCTTATGACATTATTATATCAGCTCATCAAAGAAAATATATTCTTGTTTATTCATCTTTAATTGAAAAAATAATATATTACGGTTTGCTTTTTTTAACAATATATCTTAAAACGCATTTTATTTTTATGTATATTTCAATCCTTATTGGAACGCTTTTTAGAATTCTTTATTTAAGAAATTTTTTTAATAAAACATTCCTTCCTAAAATTTTTGAGTTTAAAAGTGAAAACAATTATAAAGTGAAGAATCAAAAATTTTTGCTCATTAATCAGATTGTACAACAGTTAATTGAAAGTATTCCAACTTTAATAATTAGTAAAATTTATGGATTTTCTATAGTTAGTGTCTTTTCATTATATAATATGATTGTTTCAGCATTCAAGATGCTGGCAACTACTATACAAAATTCCGTCGCAGCGAGTTTTGGAGATTTAGCAGAAACTGATAAGAAAAGAGCTAGTAAAATTTTTGACATTATACAATTAATGTTTGTTAATCTTGGAACAATTGTTGGATCTTGCATGATTGTATTATGCTTACCATTTATAAGTCTTTATTCAGCAGGTTTTAAAAATATAAATTATTCAAATGTTAATTTATCAATATTCATGTCTTTATTTATATTAAGTTTTCTTATTTTCCTACCTTATAATATGGCGATAAATTCTACTGGGAAATATAAATCAGTAACAAGATATAATCTGACAGTAGGAGTTATTTGCATAATTATAGCAGTATTTGCTGCTATAATTAATTTTGATTATTGCATTATACCATTCATTTTGTTTTATTTAGTATCATCAATTAATTATATTCGTGTAATTAAAAGTGAATGCTTTGATATAAATATAAATAAACACTTACTACGGATTATAATTCCAATAATATTTGTAATTATTTATTATTTTACTATGAATATATGGAGTGTAAATACATGGATAGATTTTATTATAATTGGAAGCTTACACTTTGGCATATCGAGTATTCTAGTAATTTTGACAAATGTTTTATTTGACTGGCATAGTTTTAAAAATGTATTTTTATTTATAAGGAGACGTTTATGATAGATTTTATTTTCTTTGGGTCTGATGATATTGTAATAGATAAAATGTATAGGGATATTAATAATCACAATCGTGCCATTTATAAAAAAGGTATGTATAATAGTGATATTAGATTTTTAAAATTTCTTTTCAAAGTTAGTTTTAATCACATTTCAGGGAAATGGTTACCATACAATATAAAAAAAATATGGTTTAAATATATTATGGGTTATGATAATATTTCAGAAAATGCTGTTTTTGTATTTACTCGAGATAATATTAGATATTTAGAGTTAGGTTTTAGAAAATATCTTAAAACACATTATAAAAAATGCAAAATTATTGCACTGTTTTTGGATATAGATGGATTGAGAAAATTTGATGAGCGAAAAATTAATAAATTCATAGATGATTCATATGTATTTGATAATGAAGAAGCAAAAGATAAGCATATTAAATTTTATCCACTATGTTATTCAAAAGTTGAAGTTGAAAATAACAAAAAAGAAATTGATATTTGTTTTATTGGTCAAGATAAAGGTAGATTAGAGGATCTATATAAGGTATACAAGCAAGCTAAAAAATTGAATCTTAGAACAGCATTTTATATATGTGGCGAATATTGCGAAAAATATAGAAATTATCCTGGAATAAAATTCGTAGAAAATATGGAATATGAAGAAGTTTTAAAAATAATATCGAAATCAAAATATAATTTGGAAATGTGTTTATCAAATACAAGTGCAATTACTATTAGGTTATACGAATCAATTTCTTTTTCTCTAGGTTTAATAACAAATAATGAAAAAGTTAGAAAATCTCCATATTATGATGCTGAGTTTATTAAAATTTGTAATTTTGATAATATTGATTTATCATTTGCAAACGAAGAAGTTACATATGATTTTAACTCGTTAAAACAGAAGATTAATCCCGTTGCTTTTGTTGATTATCTATTGAATTTATATTTATAAAATTATTTTTAAATTTGATTAATAATAAGCTAAATATATTTTGAATAAGAGAATAGATAAATATTAGGTTAAATAAAAAATTTTAAATTTTCCAATCAAATCTTATATTAACTTTTCTATATGGTAAAACGTATTTGAAAGTATTCGAATTTTAGAATTCAGTTTAATTAGTTTGATTCAATATATATTTCGTTATATAATTAAATACTATTTTAATGAAAGGGGAATTGTGAATATCTCGTGAAACAGATATAAAACATAAGAGTGGAAAAATGGATGTTGTTTATCTTATATTGATGATAGTAATTATTTTTTTTGATAGAAAAAAAGTAAAATTTGGTTTCTCTAAGCAATCAGTATTGGCAATAAAAGGTTTTGGTACTCTTTTGATACTATTTCATCATTTATCACAAAGAAACTACGGACATATATTCAATAATTTTGGCTATTTAGGAGTAAGTTTGTTCTTTTTTGTTTCTGGATACGGACTATATCAATCTTATATTAATCAAAATGATTATTGGAAAAAAATAATTTTCAAAAAAATTCCAAAGCTCCTCCAATATATGTCTGTTACAGTAGTTATTTCAATAGTTGTATTTACATTATTAGGTTATCCTGTTTCGTTGAAAGAAGTTTTAATTTCTGTTTCAGGAAATAGGCTTTTAAATTGGTATTTTTTAGCATTAATAATTAAATATATAATATTTGTAATTTCAATTATAGCCTCAAAGGGTAATGATAAATTAGTACTTTTTTATACAATAATATTTATATTTTTGTATATTGTTGTTTTGAAAGCAATGGGTGCAGATACATTTTGGTATCAAAGTTCTATTTCCTTCGTCTATGGTATTTACATATCAATGTTTATTGATAATAGTAGAGTAATGGAACATCGTTCTACAATATTAAAGTTTAATGCTATATTTTTTGTGTTATTTTTCATTATTATTAATTATACAACAGTATTTATATCTATATCATTTCTACAAATTGTAATTACATATCTACTTAATATTATAATTTGTAATATAGCATTTGTATATTTTTCAAGTTATACTAGTGTTAGTATATTAAACAATATTGGTGAAAAAAGCGCAGAAATTATACTAATGCAAGAAATTGCTTTATTTACTTTTAGAAACAAGCATATATATTTATATAATGATTTTATTTGGGTTATATGTTCAGTCTTATTACTAGTGTTTTTAGCATTTATATTAAATAAGATAATTGAAAAAATCAATTAAAAAGGAGAATATTATGAAAATTGCAGTTGTTGGAACGGGTTATGTTGGATTAAGTATAGCTACATTATTATCACAATATAATGAGGTTATTGCAGTAGATATTATACAAGAAAAAGTGGACATGGTAAATAATAGAGTATCTCCTATACAAGATACTGAAATTACAGATTATTTTGAAAATAAAATTTTAAATTTAATAGCAACAAAGGATATGATATTAGCGATAAAAAATGCTGAATTTGTGGTTATTTGTACACCAACAAATTACGATGAGAATAAAAATTACTTTGATACAAGTTCAGTTGAGCAAATAATTGAAAGTGTTTTGAAAATAAATAGTTGTGCAACAATGATCATTAAATCTACTGTTCCAGTAGGATTTACACAATCAATGAGAAAAAAATATAATACAGAGAATATTATATTTTCTCCTGAATTTTTAAGAGAGGGAAAAGCTTTATATGATAATTTGTATCCAAGTAGAATTATTGTAGGTGATAAAAACAATTCAGCAATTAAATTTGCAACGGTCTTGAGAGAAGGAGCTATAAAAGACAATATTAAAGTGATTTTCACAAATAGCACAGAAGCAGAAGCTATAAAACTATTTGCGAATACTTATTTAGCATTACGAGTTTCTTATTTTAATGAATTAGATACATATGCAGAATTGAAAGGGCTGAATGCGAAAGATATAATAGATGGTGTTTGTTTAGATCCTCGAATAGGGAATCAATATAATAATCCGTCTTTTGGCTATGGCGGATACTGTTTGCCTAAAGATACGAAGCAATTAAAAGCAAACTATAAAGATATTCCAGAGAATTTAATTAGTGCTATTGTTCAAAGTAATAGTACAAGAAAAGATCATATTGCTCAAGAAATTATAAATAGGAAGCCTAAAACTGTTGGTATATATCGGTTAACAATGAAAAGTGGGTCGGATAATTTCAGATCTAGTGCAATTCAAGGGATAATGAAGCGAATTAAAGCAAAAGGAATTGAAGTGATTGTGTTTGAGCCAACTTATAAGGATCAGACATTTTATAATAGTTTAATTGTAAATGATATAAATGAATTCAAGAAAAAAAGCGATGTAATTGTGATGAATCGATTTGATCAAGAATTGAATGATGTAAAAGAAAAGACATATTCTAGAGATTTGTATTGTAGAGATTAATTATATATTGAACCAGTTAAATATATTAACAGATCTACATTTGAAGGTTACAGTTTCACAATACCAATATTTTATTAAAAGAGAACCACCTTTATGATTTATAGAGACTTATTGTTTAAATCAAAAAAGAACCTTTATTCATATTAATGAAAGTTATTTTATTTTTCTCTTTTTATAATAAACAGATGTTTCCCAATATGGAGAAACCAATTATTTAGTTGAATGAGCTTCTGAATTTCATTTTTGCAATATACAAATCATCAATAAGTGCACTCTAATTTGAAATTCAAAATGAACAACCTTAGATGGCTCTATATCCATGAAAGTGGCTCAAAAATATTAAAATATTGACTTTATTTTCATTAATAATATGGCTACGCTACAATGAAATAATCAACATTTATATTAGCAATTAAGATTACTAAATATCATGTATATTTTTCTCGGGCATTTCCCTGCCCTAAGTAACAAGATGCATAACGATGATCTCAACCTAAGATTAGTATATTAGAAATAATTTTGAGATTTAATGATAAAAACAGATTGGTTTAAGGAGGTTTATTATGATTGTTGCACGATTAATACTATTCATGATATCTTTTAGTGGACTTTGTTTATTTGCTACTAAAAAAAAGAACATTAATTTTGCGTTTGCACCTTTATTCATTGTCAGTACTATTTCTATAATAATGTTTATTTGCGGTATTTTTAACGTATTATTAATTGGCAGTATTTTAATATTTATTATTGGTATAATAATGTTTATGTATTATATACGTTCAATTGATATAAATTATATTAATAAAAGGATGATTATTATATTTGTTGGTTTACTAACATTATTAATAATTCTATTATGGAATATTCATTTTTTACAATATGATAATTTTTCACATTGGGGATTAATTGCTAAATATATGTACATTTATGATTCTTTTCCGACACAAATTAATTCCAATGTAGTAACTTTTATTACATATCCTCCAGGTAGTGCATGTTTTATATATTATTTTAGTAAAATATTAGGTAATGGTTCAGATGCAGTATTTGCATTTGCACAGTCATTTATTTTGATATCTTCAATTATCCCTCTGTCTACATTTGTAAAAAGAAAATCATTTAGTCAGCATTTAGCATTTGTTTTTATTATTATAGTTTCTTTATCTATGAATATACAAATTAATAGCCTTCCTGTTGATACTTTACTTGCTACTATAGGTGCAACTTTAACTATTATTATTTATGAATATAGAAAAAATGTTTTAACTGTAATTGAGACAACAATACCAATTATGATATTTTTAGTTTTAATTAAAAATAGTGGAATGTATTTTGTTTTAGGAAATATGGTTTTAATGTTTTTCTTTTTGTTAAAATATAATTCAAACATCAAAAAGAGAGACTTGGCAAAAATTATAGTTTCTTTTTTATTGCCTTTTCTTTCATTGTTTTTATGGCAAGCACATATAAAACTATGTTTTACCCAAGAAATTATTGAAACCGCTAAACATACAATGTCAATAAATTATTATATACATAATTTACAAATGTTAAACTGGAATCAAATTATAGATGTAGCTAAGGCGTTTATATCAAATTTTTTATTAATTAAAGATCCTACAATTGTACTCTTTTATCTGCTTGATGTTGTGGCATTTGCAACTTTTTTTTATTCTTACAAAAAAAATTTGATTCCTCTATTATTTTTAAATTTGTATCACTTTGTTTATATTATATTATTATTTGCTACATATATATTTTCTTTGCCTTATGAAGAGGCAATAGTTTTATCAAGTTTCAACCGATATTATATGACAAGTATTCTTTATTTTATAATTGTTTTAGCATATTTATATATTTTGGGTGATAAAAAAAATCTTTCAAATATCTGTATACTTATAACTTCAATATATGTTATATTTAATTTTTGTGATTTGAAAGCCTTTTCACCAGGATATTTCGAAATGCAGTATAATCAGAGTTATTTGAAAAAACTTGAATTAAAAATTCAAAAGACAATAATTGATAAAAACAAACCAATTATTATTAAAGTTGACGATGCAGATTTGTCAAAAGATACCGCCGGTTATCTTGCTTACTATCTTAAATATAAATTGATGACATCAAATTTCAGCTTGACTATTGACTCCAATATTAAAAAGAGTAATTCATATACTCTTATTGAATGATAAGTATAGTATATGAATAAAAAAAGCTTTTGAATTGTTTCCCTATTCTACCTAAATATTTAGTATGATTATACAATAATAGAATCATCTCAGATAAATAGAATTTGATTTAAAATGTTTTTTCTTAGCATTATTTACTGATTAAAATTTACTTTATATGATATTTTCAAATTATAAAAAGCAATGTAATAATCAACTTTTTAAATATTTAGAAGTGTTAATGAAATGTTATACAATTTTGTGGAATTACATTTTTAGTTTATAATAAATAAACATTGGAGAAGAAATGAATGATTTTATATTAAAAGTGGTATTTATAATACCCGCATACAATCCAAATCAAAAATTAGTTAAATATGTAAATGAATTAATTGAGTTAGGTGCGCAGCATATTATTGTTGTTAATGATGGGAGTGAAGAAAAAAGAAAAAAGTATTTTGAAAAATTACAACTACATAAAGAATGTATAATTATAAATCATATCATAAACCAAGGAAAGGGGAGAGCTTTAAAAACGGGGTTTAACTACTACTTAAATAATTTTGATGAAAATAATTATATTGGAGTAGTTACAGCGGACTCTGACGGTCAACATACGGCTGTAGATAGCGTAAATATTGCAAAGAAACTTGCAGATTGTAGAGATAAGTTAATTTTAGGTACTAGAGATTTTAAATGTACTCATGTACCTAATAAATCTAAATATGGTAATATAATCACTACGCAAATATTTAAACTGTTATACGGAATTAAAATTAATGACACCCAAACTGGGTTAAGAGGAATTAACAATAAAGATATTAGAAGATTTCTTTTATTGAATGGAGAGAAATTTGATTTTGAAATTAATATGTTAATTATGTGCGCTACCGAGTATAATAAATCACATTTTGTAGAATGTTCAATACAAACTATTTATGAAGGAAATAATAATGAAACACATTTTAGACCAGTTGTTGATTCATTTAAAATATATTTGATTATGTTAAAAAAGTTTTTCGTCTTTGGAATTTCAGGAATTATTTCCTCTGTTATTGATATTGGTCTCTTTGCTTTATTATTTAGTTATGTATTTGAATTTCAAAACATTATGATAAATATATTTTTGAGTACAATTGTATCAAGATTGATTTCATCGACCTTAAACTTCATATTTAATAAAAAAATAGTTTTTAAATCAAATTCGACTTTGAAGGGATTAATTATTAAGTATTGGATTTTATGTATAATACAAATGTTAACATCAGCCTATTTAGTTTATTTAATTGATACTTTTATTACAAATAATACAACTTTAATCAAAATATGCGTTGATTTTATTTTGTTTTTTATAAGTTATAAAATTCAAAACGAACTAATTTTTAATACTATGGGTAATGTATAATAATATTAAGAATTTTAAATAACTGGTAATGTGAAGAGAATACCGTATATATTTTAGTGTGATAAGTTTTTTATTATAAGTTGTATAATCGTTCAACACATATAACGTATATGAACTGAGTATTTCGCTATAGGAGAGCGAATATATTGAATTAAGATCCACATCATTTGGTGTAACTCCCATACTATATTTAAGTTTATATAATTTTTAAGCGGTTTTGAGGTTAAGGGAAACAAGTACCACAATCATATCTATGTTATTCTGTTTAATTAGTATCTACCATTTTTTACTCTTCCATACTTACAAGGTTCTTCTAAGAAACTTTATTAATGAATTGCTGCTTTAAAATACTACTGACTTTTTTTCAAAAGATGTGCAAAGACGAAGCAATTAGTCTTTGTGTTTTACCATTAGAGCTTTTATCAAAATTTATTATTCATGAATATGTACATAATTTTGATAACAAAAGAAAAAATAATAATTCGCAAAATGCGGAATATGAGATACTGAAACTAAACGAAAATCACCCATAGTTTAATTGTTTTATAAATGTAAAAGCAGAACAAGAAATGCCGAAAGTTTTAGTATACCAAGGAAGTTATTTAAACGGAAGGTATAAATATTTTGAAAGTAATTTTAAAGAATATATTGCGGTACATAATTATGATAACATTATTAATTTCGATTATTATTTTAATATTTTCTAACCAGATAGTGTTGTTTTTGAAAGTGCTAAATAAGCTACAAATCAAAGCTATTTTGATTATGATAAATTATTTAATGCTAAATTTATTCCATATCTATATTTAGATAAGAATGGTTTTGAAAATAATGATAGAATAGTTGAATTCTAAATTAAAGAACAAAATATAATTATTGAAATAAGTAGGCTCATAGTGATAATTGCATCAATAATATGCAAATAAAGTATGCATATCTTATTTGTGGAAACCAGGAATTTTACATTGATTTAGTTACATTAATGGTTGTGGTTACTTCGCTTATATCTAAACAAGGTGATTTATCTATAATAACTGCTGACGACGAAAATATAGTCTATAGGTTCTCTGATCTTAAGTTAATTAAAAAATGATTTTGTACAGATTAGTTTTTAATAATTATCTTGATTTACATAGGTTTATGTTCAATGAGTTATACTGAATTATATAAAAAATTCCCATAAACATATATGTTGAAAAAACTTTAAAAGGAAACTACTGTTGATTGTTTATAGAAATATTTAATCATTTAAATTGCTAATATATTTGGTAAATATTGTAATAACTATATCGAAAACCAGGAAAGAACGTAAATGTGTAAGTGTAGTTGTCGATTAAATCTATTTTTACGTATACTATATGATATAGTATGTATAATATTAGTTATGATTCAAAGTTAAAAGTATAGATCCCATCATGCAATAAATGAAGAAACATGTCAGCGATATAAATTTGAATGTGAAATATTTAAACTAACCAACAAGGGCTTAGAAGTACTTTTAGCTGATAATGATTCGCTCGAGGTAAAAGTTAAGAGGGTTAAAATTATTAGAATTCATAAAAACTGTTGATATAAATAGGTTTAAAAGATTGCATAGATGTGAAGGTGCGTTGGGATGCTGCTTAATTTTGCCAATAGTTTGCAACTAATTTTTTAATAATTATAATTATTCTTATTGAAAGTTTCTTTTTGGTAGTGAGCAGGTGGTGGTGTTTTTTCTTTTTTTGGTAAGAGGTTTTAGAATGATTTGATGGTACGAATACAATTTCATTAAGTTCTAAGCCCTTTTTTACTATTTTAGTTATTACTTCATAAGGTGAATGATAATTAAATTGTGCTCATGATTCTTTTTACATTTACCCTTTTAATCACTTCTTCTTGGTTCACAGAAATAAATATTAATTAATTGTTCCCCAGTAATTTGACTTGTTTCTAGTGATAGTGGATCATGAAATTCTTCGACATTATCGGTATTATCATGAATCTAAGCATATTTTGTGAATGTTTCGGAGGGCGATGCTAGTCATCCCGCAAAGGGCACCAAAGCAAATGTAAAATTAAGTGATAATAATATGCCAGAAGGAGTTGCTATATTTTACTAATGAAATAGTTTCAACGAAGAACGACACCCAATATATCTTTGTTGCTCAGTTTACTTAAATTTAACACTCTACCACACTCATAAATATCTTATAAGGCACTTTATAAGAACTTATGAGTATTTATTAACAATACCTACAATCATTGCTTGCGCACGGATTGTGGATATTGTTAATGAATTACATGATTGTTTACTATAAACTATTAATTCCTGCTATAAGTGTTGAATATAAATATATTTCGTTTATACTTTAGTTATAAGAGAGTGGGAACATCGTAGGTCACGATAGAAGGAAATACATATTTATGTTACGTTAAAATTGTTTTTAGGCAGTTGCGCTTTATTTTTAAGTACCGTTTTTAATGGGCTTAAATATTTTTTATCAATAAAAACAATTGATAAAATTGATGCAATGATTGATTTAGTTAATGGTAGTGTAAAGCAAGGTGATGTTTGGAAT
>JAVWDK010000007.1:3186-20367 GCA_036642175.1 Bacilli bacterium | reverse complement strand
TTATAATAGAAGAAGATGGAGCAGTAAAGAAAAGTAGTTCTAAGTCTAATTATTATTCATATAAAGATAAAAGATGGATCTGTTATACCTTAGGCAAATATTGAAAGTTATTTTGTCTGGATATCAAGATATAAATATATTTATGGAATGTTGATAATAAGAATATAAACGGCTTTGATGAAAGTAAAATACATGCTATTGATATTATGTTTGAAACTAAAGAAACATCTTTATCAAATGGAAGTAAGAATGGATAATGGTTAACATCTCAGCCTTTACATTAATCTAATAGATGATATAAAAACTATTGTTTAGATTTCAATAGTTTTTTTATGTTTCTAAGTTTAATAAAGAAATTGTATGAATAATAGAAAAACTTTTTAGTAACTAAATCAAATTCACCAATGAATTCCATATATTCGCCTCCAAACCTTTTTTTAAAAAGATGAATTCCATAAAGAGGATTGCTAGGAATTGGATTACCAGTAGTACCAAAAAAGTCAAATGTTTTATATCCTTGTATATTAGCATCTTTAATAATTTTATAATATAAGAAATAATTAGCATTTATAAATCTAAGTAAACTGTGGTTACCACCATGTACCGTCCAAATTAAATCATGATATTTGACTGTGATGATAGATGATAAAACAATTTCTTTTTCTTTAATTTGTTCAATTTCTTTTAATTCATTAGTCAATTTATTAATTTTATTATTTAAATCATTTATTAAATTATTTGTTTTGTTGATATTTTTCTTTTTATTATTATTAATTGCTTCAATTTCTTTTTTAGAAGTCATAATTTTATTGTTATAATTATCTTTTAAACTTTCAATATTTGCTTTAACAACATATATATCACTCATATTCTTTTTATTTAATATACTATAAAAATTTTTATAATAGGTAATATCGGATTGAATAATATTTTCTCTTTTTGCTGTTTCTTGCATTGTAGTATAAAATGCAAGAATATCTGATTCATCACCAAGATAAATATCTAAATCATATGGATTTTCTTTATTTAAAATACATCTTGTTGAAGGATGAAACCCTTTTTTTATTGTTTCTATATCTTTATCAATATTTAAACGATATGTATATCGTGGTTGACTATTTTCAAAATTTTTATTAAACCCTTTGTGTTTAAAACCTAGTTTAATTAAATTATCAACTAATTTGAAATTGTTTTCTTCTCCAATTATATTACCATCATTATCTAAATTTTGTAGTTTAATATCAGGATCAATTCTCAAAAACATATCATTATGTTTTTTTGTAAATATTTTTAAAAGTTTTGTAAACTCTTTAACTGTATTAAAATCATTATAATCAGTTATAAATCCCCGAGGACAGTATATATATCCTATATTTTTTAAAACTTTTTTTTCAAGTAATAATGCAGTTCCTACTAAGATATTGTCTTTTTTTAGACCAATATAATAAGGGAAAAAGTGTTTGTGCATTGCTACATTCCCCCAATAATAACTTTGTAAAAAGTGTGATTTTTGATTGTTGAAAACAAATTGCTCGAATTCATCTTTATTTAAATTTTCTATCAATTCATACATTTTAAAACCTCTTTTCTTTATATTATTCTTAAATATTATAACATAAATATATTCTTTAAGTAAATTATTGTTTATTTAATAATAATCTAGTATAATTATTTTAGGATGTGAGATAATGATTATAGGAATAGCTAGTGATCATCGAGGCACGGAGAAAAAAAAGCAAATTATTGATATTTTAGAAAAAAATGGTATAACTGTAGTAAATTATGGAACTGATACAACTGTAAGTGTTGACTATCCTTTGTTTGCTTTTAAAGTTGGTGAAGCAGTTTCTAAAAAAGAAATTGATTTTGGTATCTTATTGTGTGGAACAGGAATAGGCATGAGTATTGCTTGTAATAAAGTAATTGGAATAAGATGTGCCAAGGTAAATAATAAAGAAGAAGTTTTTCTTGCAAGAAGTCATAATAATGCCAATGTAATTAGCCTGAGTAGTGACTTGTCTTTATATAAAATAAGGCAAATTATTAAAACATTTATTGAAACAACTTTTTCAAATGAAGAAAGACATATTAAAAGAAATAATATGATTGATGATTATGTTAATAAGTTATAAAGCTATTATGTATCTTCTTATAATACCATTTGTTTTTTGGGCACTTGATAGTTTAAATATAAATGGAATATTTAAAAAAAATTGTATCTATAAATCAAGGTTTTTATATTTATTTGTAGGAGTTTCAATATCATATTTAGTTGTTCAATTTATTTTTGATTTTTTTGCATATTAATTTTTATGACTTTTTTTGACAAATAACGCTTCTATTAAATAATATAATATAATAGAGGTGGTTATGAAAAATTTAATTATTTTTGTACTTCTATTAATATTCATTCCTTATTTGCTTGTTTCTTTGTTTTTAAAAGAAGATGAAATAAAATTTAATTATGAAAAAAGTATTGTTGTAAGAGTTAAAAGAGAACAAACAAATACAATAGAAAAAGTCTATTTGGAGGATTATATAACTGGTGTTTTAGCTGGTGAATTACCTATTACTTTTAGTGGAGAAGCTTTTAAGGCACAAGCTGTTGCTGCTAGAAGTTATGTTTTAAAAAAAATGCAATATAATGTAAATAATAATTATGATGTCGTTGATACAATTAGTAATCAAGTGTATTTAGATTCTTCATATTTAAAGAAAGCATGGGGAAATAAATATATAGAAAAAATAAATAAAATAAAAAAAGTTGTTCTTGATACAACTGGAGAATATCTTACTTATGATGGTAATGTAATTGATGCTTTTTTCTTTTCTACAAGTGTTGGATATACAGAAAATAGTGAAGATATTTTTACAAATAAGGTTCCCTATTTAAGAAGTGTTAAATCACAGTGGGATAGAGATGTGTCACCTGTATTTAAAGATGAAGCCCAATTTAGTTTATATGATTTTTATTTGAAACTAAATTTAGATTATCAAGATAAAATAAAATTAAAAATTTTGGAAACAACGAGCACAGGAAGAATAAAAAAAATAGATATCAATGGTACTATATTTTTAGGAAATAATGTTGTTTCAAAATTAGGTCTTCGTTCAACTTATTTTGATATAAAGCAAAATAACGATAATGTTTTAATTCAAACAAAAGGATATGGTCATGGTGTTGGGATGAGCCAATATGGAGCAGAAGGAATGGCAAGACTAGGTTTTAATTATGAAGAAATTTTAAAATATTATTATAAAGATGTTGTTTTAGAAAAAAAATAGTATAAATTATAAAAAAAAGTTCACACTTTAAATAGAGGTGAATTAAATGGAAAGAAAATTAAAGAAAGAAGTTAAATATGGGTTATATGCTGTTTGCTTTATAGCGATAGTTGGACTAATTTATAGTATTGAAAAAACTTTGTTTCCTGTATCTTTTAAAGAAAAAGAGAATTATGATTATGTAAGTAAAACAATTTTTGATGGTGTTGTTCCAGTAATTGGTGAAAATAATATAATTAAAAGGCCTTATAATGATACTTTAGTTAAAATTATCAAGAAGTATTATGATTATAATGGAAGTGAAGATGAACAGGAACATTCACTTATATATAATGATTCAACTTATATGCAAAGTAGTGGTGTTAGTTATGGTAAAAATGAAATATTTGAAGTTGTTTCAATATTAGATGGAATGGTTATTGATGTTAAAGAAGATAAATTACTTGGAAAAATTATTGAAATTAGGCATACAAATGATGTAATTAGTATTTATCAGAGCTTAAGTGAAGCTAATTGTAAGATAAATGACACTGTTAAACAAGGTGATATTATTGGTAAAAGTGGGAATTCTAATATTTCAACTACTTTAGGTAATCATTTGTATTTTGAATTAATTATAAAAGGAGAAAATGTTAATCCGGAACTTTACTATGATAAAAAATTATCTGACTTTTAGGGGCTGTGCTCCTTTTTGGTATAAAAGAAAAGCTTACTTATATAATTAAGTAAGAGGTGTATAAATTGCCAAGAAATATAAATGAACGAATTATAAATGAGGCTTTATATATTATTAAAACAGAAAATACAGTAAGGGAGCTTGCCAATGTATTTAGAGTATCAAAAAGTACTGTTCATAAGGATCTTCATGAAAGATTATTATGTTTAGATAAAGCTTTATATAATAATGTTGATAGAATACTTAAATATCACACTGATGTAAGGCATATAAGAGGTGGAGAATCAACTAAAAAAAAATATTTAAATGAAACAAAGTCGGTGTAAAAAAATAGTAGTTGTGATATACTATAGATAGAAAAAGAGTTGATGATAAATGTTTGCAAAAGATATTGGAATAGATTTAGGAACTGCTAACGTTCTTATATATGTAAAAGGACAAGGAATTGTTTTAAATGAGCCTAGTGTTGTTGCAATAGATTGTGATACTAAAAAACCTTTAGCAGTAGGAAAAGAAGCAAGAGATATGTTGGGGAGAACTCCTGGTCGAGTTAAGGCAATTAAACCTATGAAAGATGGTGTCATTGCTGATTTTGAACTTACAGAAATCATGCTTAATCATTTTATTCGAAAGGTTAATGGAAAGAGTTTTTTCTCTCGTCCTAGAATATTAATTTGCTGTCCTTCTAATATTACGCAAGTTGAAAAGAATGCAATAAAAGAAGCTGCAGAAAGAACTGGGGCTAAGAAAGTTTTTTTAGAAGATGAACCAAAAGTAGCAGCGGTAGGAGCTGGTATGGATATATCAAAGCCAAGTGGAAATATGGTAATTGATATAGGTGGAGGAACGACTGATGTAGCGATTCTTTCTTTAGGTGGGATTGTTACGAGTTCATCAATAAAAATTGCAGGAAATGTTTTTGATAATGATATTATGAAATATATTAAGGATAAATATAAACTATTAATTGGTGAAAGGACATCTGAAGATATTAAGACAACGATTGGTACTGTTTATCCTGGTTCAAAGAGTGAGAAGATGGAGGTTCGCGGGCGTGATTTAGTTACAGGTCTTCCTCATACTATTACTTTATGTTCTGATGAAGTTGAAGAGGCTTTAAGGGAAAGTGTATATATTATTATTCATACAACTAAGACGGTTTTAGAACAAACACCTCCTGAGCTTGCAGCTGATATTATTGATAAAGGAATTGTTATTACTGGTGGTGGAGCATTGATTAATGGTTTTGATCAACTACTTTCTCATGAGTTAAAAGTACCTGTATTTGTTGCTGAAAGTCCCCTTACTTGTGTTGCTGAGGGAACAGGAATAATGCTTGCTAATTTGTATTTAATAGATAGATAGGCTATCTTTTTTTCTTATTACTAAGTCAATTTATAGAAGTTATTGATACTAAATAGGAAATAAAGATATAGAAGTATTAGAACGTTATACACAAATATGTGGAAAACTTTACAATAAAAATACAATTATAATAATATTTTAATAAAATAAAGTATTTTATGGTATAATTAAGTAGTAATATAGTTGGTTATGCACAAGTGTGTGGAAAACTTTGGTAGATTTCTTTTATTTTCTTTCAACATTTCTTGTTGTTAATGTGTATTATTTATGGAGGGAGTGATAAAGTGTATAATTCTTTGTTGCGTACGAACAAAGAAATTGTGGATATTTATAATCGGCATTTTGATACAATTTATAGAGTATGTTATTTATATATGAAAAATAAAAATGATACTGAAGACATGGTTCAGGAAACATTTTTAAAACTTTATAAAACGACAAAAGTATTTGAAAGTATAGAGCACGAAAAGGCTTTTCTAATTGTTGTTGCTAGTAATTTGTGTAAAAATAATATTAAAAGATTTTTTAATCGTTTTACTGGTATAAATAATATTGAACTAACAGATAATAATAAAAAAGATGAAACATTAGAACTTGTTTTGAATCTTCCAACTAAGTATAAAACAGTTATATATCTTTATTATTATGATGGGTATAGTACTTTAGAAATAGCTAAAATGCTAAATATAAATGAATCAACAATAAGATCACAACTTCATTATGGAAGAAAATTGTTAAAAGAAATAATAGGAGTGGAAAATGAAAAATGATAAATTCATAAAATCATTGGATACTATCATTCCAAGTAAAACTGAAAAAGCAAAGATTTTTGAAAAAATAACTAAAAAAAAATTTGGTTTTCATACTTTTAGTATGATATTAACAATATCACTTTGTTCAATCTTATTTGTTTTGAGCTTGAATCAAAATAAAAAAGTTGAATCGATTAGTTTAAATAGAACAATTGAAAATAGTTTTAGTTATAAAGGAACTTGCTATGCAGAATCAAAAGTTATTTCAAAAGAAAATTTAGGGGAGTTTTTATTTACAATAGAAGATGGTATGTTAAAAGGATTGAAAGTATATAAAAATAGAAATAATGAAAATATGATTGTTTCTAACAATGATTTTTATATAGAATATGAAAGGTGTAAATAGGAGAAATATGAAAAAAATATTAATAGGTTTAATGTTAGTTATGACTGTTATGATGACAGGATGTGGAAAAGAAAATATTAAATTAGATTTAGCGAAGGTTGATGAAAGTTTACTTAGTTTAACTAATGATGAGTTTTATTTATTAGGAGTTCATGAAATAGTTGATAAAAACATTAATGAAATGACTAGTATTTATGATTATGATTTAAAAGAAAAATTTAATTTAAATAAAGATAATATTAGTGATAGTTTAGTTAAATACAATGAAACTACTAAAGAATTAGTAATGTTTTTAAAACCAGTTGAATTAAAAAAAGAAGAAGTTAAAAAAGAAGTAACAGCTTATTTTACTAATTTAGCTAAAGAAGAAAAATATAAAGATTTAATCTCAAAAAGATTAGAAAAAGAATATGAAGGTTATTTAGTATATATTGTAACTAATAAAAATGAAGAACTTTTTAATAAAGTTAAAGAAGCAAAAATGCCGATTTTTGGAGCAATGATGGCTATTACTGGAGAAAATATAGAAACAACACTAGGATTAACTAGTGATATGTATGATGAATTTGTAATGGAAATGCCAATGATGATTGTTAATTCTAACACATATATTATTGTTAAGCCAAAATCAGGTAAATCGGATATTGTTAAAGAAAAAATTAATGCATATATGGTTAAATTAGAAGAACAATGGAAAAGCTATTTACCAGCTCAATATGAATTAGTAAAGAACCGTAAAGTTGAAAAGATTGGGGATTATTTAGTTTATGTTGTATCTAGTAATAACAACAAAGTTGTTGAAACTATTAAATCAATGAAACAATAATTTTAAAATTTATAAAGTAATGATAGAATGCTTTTATTTAGAATGAATATTCTGTCATATGAACCTGATAATTCGCGTGCCTAAAGGTATATATTAAAATTTTTTCTGCAATACTTGAAAGGCAAAATGAGTTAAAAGAACTGAATTTTTAAAAGTATAAAAGCCTAGTCGTTGATTAGGTTTTTTTAATGGCATAATATATTTTAATAAAACAGCTAGAAATTAGATTTTATAAATGGTATACTAGGTATGTAGTATGGAGGTAAGGAAATGGATGATAATGATTTAAAATTAATTGTGCTTGATAGTATGAGTGAATTTGGGAAAAAAGTTAATAATCATTTGAACAAAATCAGAAAAACTAACGTTAATTATGTTGCTTTAAAGCAAGAAACAAGATTTAATAATGGAGAAGGAAAGTTCCAAATATTAGAAACAATTAGAAATAAAGATGTTTATATTTTAACTGATGTTGGAAATCATAGTATTACTTATAAGATGTATGATTATGAAAATCATAAGAGTCCTGATGATCATTTTCAAGATATTAAAAGAGTTATTTATGCAATAAGAGAACATTCAAATGCTAATTCAGTTATAATGCCTTTATTATATTCTTCAAGACAGCATCGAAGAAAAGGTCGCGAATCTTTAGACTGTGCGACTTCACTTCAGGATTTAGTTAATTTAAAAGTTAAGAATATTATTACTTTTGATGTGCATGATATTGATATACAAAATGCTATTCCGGTTTCCTCATTTGAAAGTTTTTATGCAACTAAGGAAATAATTGAACAATTTTTGAAAAGAGAAAAAATTGATTTTAAAAATATGTTTGTTTTAGCGCCTGATACAGGAGCTGTTGGTAGAGCAAATTTATATGCCAATTTATTTAAATGTAATATGGGATTTTTTAGAAAAGAACGCGATACATCATCAGTTGTTGATGGAAAAAATCCAATAATTAGACATCAATATGTTGGACCTGATTTAAAAGATAAAAATGTTTTAATTGTTGATGATATGATAGCATCAGGAGAATCAATATTAGATGTTGCCCGTGAGGCTAAAAAAATTGGAGCTTCTAAAGTTTACTTAATTGCGACATTTTCTTTATTTACTAATGGAATTGAAGTATTAAAAGAAGCATATAAAAAACAAATATTTGATAAATTATATACCACTAATTTAACTTATTTTAATCCAAGTTATAATGAAGAAATTTGGTTAGAAGAAGTTGATTGCTCTTATAAAGTGGCACAAGTAATTCATTATTTGAATAAAGGAAAATCTTTAAGCCCATTATTAAATGAAAGCACTATTATTGATGATATGATATCTAAAGTAAGTTAATAACATTAGTTAAATACTTACTTTTTAAATATTTAGTATTACTATTTTAGATTTATTTTATATAAATAATTATTTATAATCATAATGTGTGTTATAATTAGCATATAATTGATGAAATTAAAGAGGTGGAATATGGCATATATAGAGTTTAAAAATGTATCTAAAGAATATGATATGGGAGACATCATAATTAGTGCTTTAAATAAGGCTAATTTTAGTGTTGAAAAAGGAGAACTAACAGTTATTGTTGGCCCTAGTGGAGCTGGAAAAACAACGGCATTAAATATATTAGGAGGAATGGATAGTCCAACTAGTGGAGAAGTTATTATTGATGGGATTGACATCAGTAAATATAATAAAAAAAAGCTTACTTATTATCGTCGTGAAGATATTGGTTTTGTATTTCAATTTTATAATTTAGTTCAAAATTTGACTGTTTTAGAAAATGTTGAGCTTGCAATTGAAATATGTAAAGAACCACTTAATCCTAAAAAAATATTAGAAATGGTAGGATTAAAAGATCGATTACAAAACTTTCCATCACAATTATCAGGTGGAGAACAACAAAGAGTTGCAATAGCAAGAGCTATAGCTAAAAATCCTAAAATATTATTGTGTGATGAGCCAACTGGAGCACTTGATTATAATACAGGAAAACAAGTCTTACAAATTTTACAAGATGCTTGTCGAAAAAATCATATGACGGTTATTATAATTACTCATAATTCAGCATTAACTCCAATGGCTGATCGTGTAATATGTTTTAAAAATGGTCAAGCAGAGAATTCTTTAAATAATCAAAATCCAACTTCCGTTGAAGAAATAGAGTGGTAATATATGAAAAAAACATTATTTAAAGATACCATTATTGAAATAAAAAAAACCTTTAAAAGATTTGTATCAATTGTTTTAATTGTTGTTTTAGGAGTGGGATTTTTTTGTGGAGTAAAAGGAACTAGTCCAGATATGAAAAGAAATTTAAGTGATTATGTTAAAAAACAAAATACTTTTGATTTGGAAATTATTTCTCCTTTAGGTTTAACTGACAAAGATGTTTATGCTTTAAAAGAAAATAAAAATTTAATTAATATTACTCCTTCAACTAGCTTTGATGCAATTGTTGAAACAAAAGAAAATGAAGTTGTTTTTAAAATTCATACTTATTTAGAAGATATAAATAAACTTGTGTTAGTTAATGGAACTTATCCTAAAAATAAGAATGAAGTAGTTGTTGAAAAATCTTTTTTGGAAAAATATCATTATAATATTGGTGATAAGATAGTTATTAAAGAAAATGATAATAATATTACTATTGATGATAATCAATTAACAATTGTTGGTATAGTAAAATCACCTCTTTATATATCAAAAACTAGAGGTTCATCAAAGTTAGGAACAGGAACTATTGATTACTTTATGTATATAAATAAAGACACTTTAAAGGCTATAAATTATACTGAAATTTTTGTTAATGTAAAAGATACCGGAAGTGATTATACATATAGTAAAGATTATAAAAAAAGAGTTGAAAATGTAAAAAGAGAAGTTGAAGCAATTGGAAAAATACAATCATTAGATAGATATGAAGAAATAGTAGAAATAACTAAAAATCCTAATGTTAAAAAAGAAGAATGGTATGTTTTAAATATTGAAACTAATGCTGGATATGTTGGATATCTGCAAGATACTGATAGAGTTGCTAATATAGGTGCAGTTTTTCCTGTTGTTTTCTTTATTGTTGCCGCTTTGATTTGTTTAACTTCTATGACAAGAATGGTTGATGAACAAAGAGGATTTATAGGTACTTTAAAGTCAATTGGCTATAATGGTATAAGTATTTCTTATAAGTATTTATTTTATGCTTTTTTAGCAACAATTATTGGTTCTTTGATTGGTATGCTAATTGGGTTTAATTTTTTACCTAGAGTAATTTCTGATATTTATCAAATGATGTATGATTTACCAACATTAATTCCATCATTTAATATCCATTATGCTTTACTTGGTATTTTAATTGCTTTACTTTCAACGGTAGGCTCAACTATATATTCTTGTGTAAAAGTTTTAAATCAAAATTGTGCTTCACTACTTAGACCAGAAGCACCTAAGCCTGGTAAAAGAGTGCTTTTAGAACGAATAAATTTTATTTGGAAAAGATTAAAGTTTAGTCAAAAAGTTACGGTTAGAAATATTTTTAGATATAAAAAACGTTTTTATATGACTATTATAGGAATAGCTGGTTGTACGGCATTAATTGTTTCTGGATTTGGTTTGAAAGATTCAATAAGTGGAATTATTCCTGCTCAATATGAAGATATATTTAAATATCAATTTAATTTTATATCAAGATTAAAATTGTTTTGTATAAAATATAAATATTTGGAAAACGTAATACTATAGAAAAGCGACAGGATTAAAACCAGAAGAAAAGGATTTTTGTACTTGCTCCGGAGTTGATATAATGGAACCGGTAAGGAAAAAATTAAAGAAATTGATGAAAAGATTTTAGATTATGACAACATTGATAAAACATTACTAATAAATAAAGAAGCAATTGATATTGTTAGTATTGATAATAATCAAGAAATTACTTTAATTGTTCCAACGACTAATAATATAAATGATTTTGTCCATTTGTCAAAGGAACTTACTGATGAATCAATTACTATAACTGCAAAATTAGCTAGTTTATTAAACATTGAAATTAATGATAAAATAAAAATTAAAAATAGTAGTGATCAAGAAATCGAAGTTGTGGTTGGTAATATAACAGAAAATTATGTAATGCACTATGTTTATATGTCAAAGAATTTATATGAAACTAAGTTTGCTAAAGAATGCTCTTTTAATGATATTTATGTTATTAGTGATTTAACAAAGGAAGAAGAAGAAAAAATTAGTAAAGAATTACTTTTAAATACTAATTATATTTCTGGAGTTACTTTTTTGGAAGAAACTAAAATAGTATTTGATGATATTATGGGAAATATGCAAATAATTGCGAATATTTTAGTGATTGCTGCTGGTCTTTTAGCTTTTGTTGTTTTATATAATTTGGCTAATGTTAATATAAGCGAACGTATAAGAGAATTAGCGACGATTAAGGTTCTTGGATTTTATGATAAAGAAGTCTATAAATATGTGACAAGAGAAGTATCTATTTTAACGTTTATTGGAATAAGTTTTGGTTTGTTTTTGGGAAATATATTAACGTCTTTTATTGTTAAAACTTGTGAATTAGATATGCTTGCTTTTAGAGTCATTATAAGTTATCAAAGTTATTTTTATGCTATTATTATAACTACGTTATTTACTTTAATTGTTAATGTATTTACTTATTTTATGTTAAAAAAAATAGATATGATAGAATCTTTAAAGAGTGTTGAATAAAATCTTGACAATATGTTTATTTGATGCTGTTAATGGAGGAATTTGATGGAAGAAATAGATAAGTTAGTTAGTGATAATATTAATAAGTATAGCATTAATGAAAAAAATGGGATATTAATTACTAATGAAGAAATTAGTATATTAGAAAGATATGCCATTGATTACAAAAAATACTCAGGAATGAAAGAGTTATTATTTGATATTGAAATGTGTTTAAATAATGAATATAATGAAGATTTAGAATATGTAGTTCTCAATTTATCAGAGCGTGATTATTATAGAAATACTAATAAATAATGTTTTATATGTAAGTGTAATTTGATTAAATGATAATTATTAAAAATTTATCAATATAATTTAAGAATGTTTTTCTTATTAATAATTACTATATATTTACATAATTTTACGGTATTATACTTTCTTTTTCTTGAACTATCATCATGAATTTGACATTAAAAATAAAAAATGCTATATTTATGTCGGAGGTATTTATGATAGATTATGATATTTTATTACAGAAAGTGATAGAAAGAGACGTGGTGCTAGATGATTATTCAGTTAAACAGGCTAATACTTTAGCTAAGGCACTTAAAATTATTTTTGAAAGAGAAGGATATACAATTGATTATAGTAATTTTAGTATAGACTTAGCGTCAAAAAAAAATTCCTATGAATCAAATAGTATGTTATCTAAAAAAGAATATATTATAAATGTTTTGAATAGAAGTGGCAATCAGGAGAAATTTCCTTTTTCTTATCAAACTGCCAGTGCTGATCATGAATGTGGTCAGATGGGAGAATTAAAAATCGCTGATGGTGAAACAATTATAAAAATTGAATTTGGTTTAAATAATCTACGAGAAAATCCAAGCATGGATTTTTGGGATATGGTGATAGACACTAACATGAAAGATGGCGGGAAAGTTACTACAAAGTCTTCAGGTGTTGGTTTTTCAACAATTTTTTATAGTGCTGAAGAGATTGAATTGATTAAGAACGGATTTAGAGAAACCGTAAAACCAGAAGAAAATGTAATGGTTTATCCTTATTTTGCAGAACAACGTCCAGAATGCGAAGTTTTACCTGTAGATGCACGTGAAAAAAGTCTTGAAGCATTATATAATACACTTTTAGATTCTCATGAAAAGATGGTAGAAAAACATCAATGTAAAAGATTATAATATAAAACATATAAATATTATGATGTTATTTATTAAAGATAGAAAATTAAAATTTTCCATCTTTTTTTCTTTTAGTATGATACAATTTATTAAGCATTAAATAAAAGAAATAAAAATTTACTGTATTAATTAAAATAATAAATCATTGAAATAATTATCTAAAGTAAATAAAAATAGAGGGTTATATTTAAAATCATGTTATAATTGAACTAGGTGAGAAAATGCGAAAAGATAAAATTAACATTGTATATGAAGATAAAGATATTATTGTTGTCAATAAGCCGAGTCATTTGTTGACTATTTCAACAAATAATGAAAAAGAAAAAACTTTATTTCATAAAGTAATATCATATGAAAAACAAAAGAATAAAAATAATCGTATTTTTATTGTTCATCGATTAGATAAAGATACAAGTGGATTAGTTATTTTTGCTAAAAGTGAAAAAATCAAAAAGATACTACAAGATAACTGGGATTCAAATGTAAAAACAAAAGGATATATTGCTGTTGTTGAAGGAATTGTTTTAGAAGAAACCAATATAATTAAATCTTGGTTAAAAGAAACTAGTGCTTTTGTTTCTTATTCAAGTGATAAACCTAATGATGGCAAATTAGCAATAACAAAATATAAAAAGATGAGAACTAGTAAAAACTATAGCTTACTTATGATAAATATTTTAACAGGCCGAAAGAATCAAATTAGAGTTCATATGAAAGATATAGGACACCCTATTATTGGTGATAAAAAATATGATTCAAAAACTAATCCTTTAAAAAGATTAGGATTACATGCTAATATATTAGAACTGGTTCATCCAACTACGAATAAAATTATAAAATTTGAAATAGAAACACCTAAGGAGTTTTTGAACATGTTTAGTAAAAAAAGTGGAGTGATACGATGAAAAAAATTTTAACTGGGTTACAACCAACGGGAACAATAACTTTAGGAAATTATATAGGTGCAATTAAGCAGATGGTTAAGTATCAAAATATGTATGACAGTTATATATTTGTGGCTGATTTGCACGCAATAACAGTTTCTCAAGATAAAGAATGCTTTGGTGAGAATATTCAAAGTTTACTTGCTTTGTATTTAGCTTGTGGAATTGATTCAACAAAAAACAAAATATTTATTCAATCAGAAAATGAATATCATACCAATATATCGTGGTTGCTTGAGTGTAATACTTATTTTGGGGAATTGTCAAGAATGACACAGTTCAAAGAAAAGAGTAAAAAAAACACTAATTTTTCTAGTGGTTTATTTACTTATCCTGTTCTTATGGCTGCTGATATTTTAGCTTATGATATTGATTATGTTCCAGTTGGAATTGATCAAAAACAGCATGTAGAGCTTGCTCGTGATATTGCACTTAGATTTAATAATAAGTATGGTACTACATTTGTTATACCAGAACCATTAATATCAAAAGAAGGTACTAAAATAATGGATTTGATTGATCCAACTAAAAAAATGAGTAAATCAAGTAAAAATCCTAAGGGAGTTATTAGACTTTTAGATAGTCCTAATGATATTAGAAAAAAAATAATGGGGGCAACAACTGATTCAGACATGGTTGTTAAATTTGATGTGGAAAATAAACCAGGAATATCAAATTTAATAAATATATATTCTTCTTTAACTGATAAAAGTATTGAAATGATTGAAGAAGAATTTATAAATAGAAACTATGGTGAATTTAAAAAAAATGTGGCTGATGTTGTGATTGAATTAACTAGTAAAATACAAAGTCGTTATAATCAGCTCATTAATAGTAACGAGCTTAATAATATTTTAAATGGTAATCGTGATTTTGTAAGATTAATAGCTAAAAATAAATATGAAGATATGAAATCTAAAATGGGGTTTAAAATATAGTGAGATTTTAATTTATTGTCTTTAGTATTGTTTTTTCTAATTGCTGATGATAACTTTCTAGTGCTTGATTTAATCCGGCAATATTTCTATCACTACCACAATATATGTTGGGATGATTGATACTTGTTCCAGGTAAAAATCCGACATATTTTATATTTGGATAAGTTTTATTTATGATTTGACTAGTAATGAGCTGATTTATTTGATTATCCTCAGCATAATAAACTTTTTTTGGTTTATGCTTTTTTATTAGTGCTAAAATTTGATCACTTTTAGCTTTAAATCTGTGCTCAAAGAGATTGCTGTTAAGAATTATGTATTTATCACATAGTTGCTCTCCTAATGTGATTTTAATGCCTTCTAAAAGAGGAATTAAATCGGTAATTGCTTGTTTTAAAAGAACAATTGGGCCTGTAGTTATAAAAGAAATATTTAAATTTTCTAAATTATCTACTTCTATAATTTTTAAAAGATTATTAATAAATTTTTTCAAATCTTCATTTCTTGTTTTTTCATCACCACTAAATGTTCCTTGAATATCGCAAAAAAATATGTTCATATGTTATTCTCCTATCCTCTTTCTATTTTATCACTAAATAAGCAAATTATTATTAAAATATGATTTTTTAAAGTGAATAATAATATTTAATAATATCATATTAGTAATGGGTGATATAATGTATTTGATGACGATATTTTGGCGTGCTATAGTATCTTTATTTTTATTATTTTTTATTACTAAATTAATCGGTAAGAAGCAAGTTTCTCAGTTAAGCTTATTTGATTATGTAATAGGCATATCAATTGGAAATTTTGCTGCTGAAATGACTGTTAATTTAGAAATTAGCTATTTAAATGGTGTAATAGCTGTTTTGGTGTTTGGATTTATGGCTTATTTGGTATCGCTGATGACAATGAAAAGTATTTTGCTCAGACGTTTTTTTATGGGAACACCTACTATTTTGATTCAAAATGGTAAGATTGTTGAAAAAAATTTAAGAAAAGTTAAGTTTGATATAAATGATTTACTAGAAGAATGCCGTAGTAATGGTTATTTTGATATTACTGAAATAGAATATGGAATAATGGAGGCTAATGGGAAATTAAGTATTTTAGTAAAGTCGGAGTATAAACCTGTGACTACTAGAGATATGAATGTTAATCTTGATAAAAGTGATATTTTAGCGAATGTTATAATTGACGGACATATAATGAAAAAAAATTTAAAAAACATGGGTAAGACAGAAGAGTGGATTATTAAACAAATTAAAGTTAAAGGAGTTAGATTAAGACATATTTTATTATGTTTGTTAGATTGTAACGAAAAGGTAACTATTTATAAGAAAAATGAATTTATAAAGGTTCACGATGTTTTAGAATAATAAATAATATGTGAAAGGGCGTAAACAATATGGCAATTAATGGCGAGAATATAATTGAAATTTGACATTTTTGGGGATTTTTGCTATTATTAATTTAACAGAGATTTTCTGTTAGAAAGAAGGATTTATGTTTGATTTAGAAACTTATTTAAAAAGAAGAGCTACAGATGGCGTAACTGATCATACTATATTTGAAAATATGAGTTACATAGCAGGTGAATTTGCTAAAACAATTGAAGGTTTAGGCTATCACGCGTCACCAGATGATATTCAAGCGGCAAAAGGACAACCTACTATAAAATTTAACAAAGATAATGGAATGTCAGCCGAATTAACGATAAAACCTGGTGAAAGATTTGCCTTTTATGAAAAATGTAATGAGCAAATGTTTTCTTCAACAATTTATGATAAAAACCGTAAGAGTAGAGAAGACCATTTAATGGATATTAATGGTAGCATGATTGGAAGTGTAGTAACTGATAAAAATCAAATTGGTTTTTATAATAAAGAAAGTCTTAATTATGCAAAAGTAACTGACTGCATAAAACCGGATGAAGTAGTAAATTCTAATCGTTATTTAAGATTAAGTTTTTCAGAAAAAATGTTAGAAGGAGCAGAATTCGCTGAGAAAAAAAGAGCTGAACTCGGATTAACTAACGGAAAAACAAAATAATTTTACACTA
>JAVWDK010000007.1:0-3086 GCA_036642175.1 Bacilli bacterium | reverse complement strand
CTCCAGAAGAAACTGCTTTAAGAGAAGTATATGAAGAAACAGGATTAAAAGTTCATATAAGAAAAATGAATTTATAAAGGTTCACGATGTTTTAGAATAATAAATAATATGTGAAAGGGCGTAAACAATATGGCAATTAATGGCGAGAATATAATTGAAATTTGACATTTTTGGGGATTTTTGCTATTATTAATTTAACAGAGATTTTCTGTTAGAAAGAAGGATTTATGTTTGATTTAAAAGCTTATTTAGAAAAAAAAGTTGCAGAAGGATTAAACAATATTAAACGGCTAGAAATGTCGATCCTAGCAATCGAAATTACTGAAATGATTGAAGGTTTAGGCTATCGTAACTTGTCACCAGATGATATTAAAGCTGTAAAAGAACAACTCCAACCCACTATAAATTTTAACAAAGATAATGGAATATCGGCCGAATTAACGATAAAACCTGGTGAAGGATTTGCCTTTTGTGAAAAATGTAATGGGCAAATATTTTCTTTAACAATTTGTGAAAAAAGCCCTTCTGTTGATACTTATAATAGAAATAATAGTAGAGTAGAATATTTAATTGATATTAACGGTAGTAAGATTGGAAGTGTAGTAACTGATTGTTATCAAATTAGTTTTTATAATAAAGAAAGCCTTGATTATGCAGAAGTAACTGATTGCGTAAACCCAGATGAAGCAGTAACTCTTTATGGCGACAGTTTTTCAAAAAAAATGTTAGAAGGAGCAGCATTTGCTGATAAAAAAAGAGCTGAACTCGGATTAACTAACGGAAAAACAAAATAATTTTACACTAATATACATATAAAAACTATAAGAACTTTTAATTATAGTTTTTTTGTTATATAATTGTAATAGGGTGATAATATGCGACACTTTTGTGCATCAGTTTTTGTTATTAATCCGGCAAATAAGAAAATTTTGTTGGTTCATCATAAAACATTCAATAGATGGGTTCAACCAGGTGGTCACATTGAAGAAAATGAAACTCCAGAAGAAACTGCTTTAAGAGAAGTATATGAAGAAACAGGATTAAAAGTTCAACTAATTGGACAAAGATTTCCACGAGAAGACGATTTTATAAGACCATTAGGAATTCAAAAAAATCGAGGAAAACAAGGCGATGTTCATATTGATATCATTTATGCTGCTATTCCAATTAATGAAATTGACATTAATAATAAAGATGATGAAATTGATAAAGCTAAATGGTTTAGTAGAAATGAATTAGACAAAATAGATGTTTTTGAAGACATCAAAATTACAATGGATTATTTGCTTACAAAGTTTATTAGGGTGGTGAAATAGTGAATCAACTTGAATTTTTACTGAATATTTTATTACCTATTTGTTCTATAATCATTCCAGTTTTTGCTACTATTTACACAGTTAATAAGCGAATTAAAGCGCAAACAAGAGAAAATCATCAACCTCATTTAATTCTAGATAAAATTAGAACAATAGAAAACATTAATAAATATAAGTATTATCTAACACTATTTGGAAAGAACTTTCAGGATGTAAATAAAAATTTTGTTATTGAAGATATTATAAAAAATGAAAAGGAAAATACCTTAAATATTGAGATAATTCTTAAAAATATTGGTTATGGAGTGGCAACTAATATTAAATTTTATGATTTATTGGATAGTAATCAGATATATGGTAGTCAGAAAAGTAGTCAAAATGAAAATCAGCAACTTTTTACCACGTTTGATATAGCCGCTAATGAAGAGAAAAAAGTTTCAGTACAAATAATTGGCGAAGTTTTATCGGAAGATAATATTATTAGAGAAGATCATAATCGTATTTTGTGTGTTTATAAAGATCTAAATAATAATGTCGATAGCTTTATTATAACAATTAATGTTAAAACACAACAACATTATGATTATTTTGCCTATCAGCCATCATCAATAAGTTATAGAAAATGGATCAAAGAAAATAAAAAACAATATAAAAAAATACTTGATAAATATAATGATATGTAAGGAGAAGAAAATGAAAATATTAGTTACAGGTGGAACTGGTTATATTGGGAGTCATACATGTGTAGAATTACTTAATAAAGGAAATGAATTAATAATTATTGATAATTTTTTTAACTCTAACAGTAAAGTACTAGAAAATATAAAAAAAATCACAAATAAAGAATTAAAATTTTATTTAGGAGATGTTTGTAATAAAGAATTATTAAAAAAAATATTTCTTGAAAATAAAATTGATGCAGTTATTCATTTTGCAGGGTATAAAGCGGTAGGAGAATCGGTTAAAAAACCATTGATGTATTATAATAATAATTTGTTATCAACGATTACTTTATGTGAAGTAATGAGTGAATTTAATTGTAAAAAACTTGTTTTCTCATCTAGTGCAACAGTATATGGTGATCCTAATCATTTGCCAATTAATGAAGATTTTCCATTATCAACAACTAATCCTTATGGCACAACAAAACTAATGAATGAGAATATTTTAAAAGATGTATGTACTGCTGATAAGGACTTTAGTGTTGTTATTCTTAGGTATTTTAATCCAATCGGTGCTCATAAAAGTGGCTTAATTGGGGAAAATCCAAACGGAATTCCTAATAATTTAATGCCTTATATTGTCAAAGTAGCAAATAAGGAACTTGATGTTTTGAGTGTTTTTGGTAATGATTATGATACAAAGGATGGAACTGGTGTAAGAGATTACATTCATGTTATTGATCTTGCTAAGGGACATATTAAGGCACTAGAAAAGACAATTGATAAAGGTATTTATTATTATAATTTAGGAACAGGAATTGGCTATAGTGTATTAGATATTATTAATACGTTTGAGGCTGTCAATGCTGTTAAGGTTAATTATAAGATTGTAAATAGAAGAGCTGGTGATATAGCTGCTTGCTATGCTGATCCTTCAAAGGCTTTAAAAGAACTTGGTTGGAAAGCCGAGTTAACTATTAATGATATGTGTAAAGATGCTTATAATTATGTTTTAAAAAACAGGTAATATGCTTATTACTAACTTATATTACATATTTTATGTATGTTAAGTAGGAAAGACATTAATTTAGTAAAAAAGTTATAATTA
>JAVWDK010000006.1:14253-24417 GCA_036642175.1 Bacilli bacterium | reverse complement strand
AAATAAACTATTGTGAACCCCATTTAGGAGATCAACAATAAAAAAAGTAGATTAAAAAGAAAAAATTATTTTTCTCTTTTTATGTAAGTTTTTCTCTTTTTCTTGAATCTGTAAATGAATCTATATAAATAAGGAAAAGGATTATTAAAAATAACTTAATGCTATCAAAATTATATGATTACAAAACTAACTGCACAATAATTGTGCACTTTCAAAAAAATCTACCATTTAAAATTTTTCAATTAAATTAGGCTTTTACTATTACTTTACACTTGACATTTTACAACAATATGATAAAATTGTAGTAGATAGATTGTGAAAATACTAATTAGTTAGTATGTCTAATATAAGTAAACCAAAATTAGAGTAGGGGATGTGGTTTATCAATGAATAATTTAAATGATATTTTACATGAATTAGGAATTTCAAAAGTAAAATTAGCTAAATTTTTAGGAGTGTCAAGACAAATGATTTATAATTATTTAGAATTAGATGATATAAATAAATGGCCTAAAGATAAAAAAGTTTTACTTTTAAATTTATTAGGAGTTAAATCTGCTGATGAAATATGCAAAATTAAAGTTGATACTGATTATATAGTAAGTGTTGAAAATAAAATAAATAGTTTATTTGAAAATATTAATAGTAGTGTTTTAAGTACATCTAATAATATTTTTAATGGTATGGGTAAAAAGCAAAAAGAACTTTTAAAAAATATTGTTGATTTGTTAAAAGAAAAATTAGATGATGAAAATGATGATGAAGGATACAACATATTAAAGTATTTATATCATTTTCTTCAATCAATTGACAATGTTAAAGAATTAAAATACATATTAGGATATGTTAGTAAAACAACCGGATTTATTAAACCACTTGAATTTGTATTTAACGATGATGAACAATTTATTTTTGAAAGCATTATGTATTCAGCTATGACACTATATAATAATGGTGGTGCTTCTAAAGTAAAGCTAGCTGAATCTCATCGAAGATTTGTAACACAAATTGAACATAAATTAGAAGAAAAAATAAGTCGTACAATGGAATTAAATACAATAAAAGTCCAAGCTTTAAAAGAATTAGGTTATACTGAAATTAATGAATCAAATGCCTCTGAAATATTTGAAAAAATAGCAGAAATTCAATCAAGAAAAGTCGTAAGTTAAAAACTTTTTTTCTTGCAACGTAACTTCCTACAATTTATATTATGTTAAATTATGGATAATATAAATCTATATGCATATTATTTATTTATTTGGTAAGAATATTAATGGGTGATAAAATTATGAAAAAGAATACAAAAAATTCTAAGCAATCTAATAAGTCCATACGTAATAATATGGATAAAAGTTCTAAAAATTCTGTAGAATGTAAAGAAAAAGATTGTAAATCAAATATGAATTTTGACAATTCAGATTCAAAAGATTCAGAATAATTATGCCCAAAAAGAGATATTAATTTATCTCTTTTATTTTATCAAAATATTGCTTAAAATCATTATTAATACACCAATACAAAAAGAAAAAATTGTATAAAGATACCTTTTATATTTTATTGATGCTGGTAATAGTTCATATAATGCTATATAAAACATTAATCCAGCAATAAATGCATAAATAAATCCTAAAATAGAACTATTTATAACTGGCCTTAGGATTAAAGCCAATAAAGCACCAATTGGCTCTGATAAAGCTGATAAAAGTAGTAAATTAAAAACTTTATATTTATCTTTAGTTGCATAATATAATGGAACAGCGATACTTATTCCTTCAGGAATATTATGCAAAGTAATTGCTAAAGAAATTTTTAATCCTAAAGACACATTATTAGTACTACTAATAAAAGTAATCATACCTTCAGGAATATTATGAAGGATAATAGAAAATAAAGATACTAATCCTACTTTATATAAATAATTATTATTAGGAATAGTTTTATCTAAATAAGACGATATAATTAACCCAACTATTATAAATACTATAATTAATAATACTTTAATAATTATATCACCTTTAATTAAAATAAACGATTCGGGAATTAAATCAAGAAAAGATACAATTAACATAACACCAGCTGCAAAACTAAGTGAACTTATAATAATTTTGTTTTTATACTTATATGGTAAAAAAATAACTAAATATCCAATCATTGTTGCAATTCCTGATAAACTAGTTAAAATAAAACTATTAATAATACTCATATTAATCACCAATAAAGTATATGAAAAAAAATGATATTATCATTTAATTTTTAATAGCTCTAATTCATCTTTTATACTTTTTGGAATCTTTTCAGCATCTCTTAATTTTTGAATAGCTCTATTATGAGTCCATTTGTTTAAACGATTACTTTTTATAAATTCTAAAGTAATTTCTGGATATTTAATATAGCAATTTGCTACAAGCCAAGCATTAGCTAATTTAACATAATATTCATCATTTTCTATACTAACTGCTATATCAAATAATTTAGTAATATAGTTATCATTAATGTAATAAGTTAGAAGTAACACTAGCCCTACTCTTATTTTCCAAGGATCTTTATTCTTTATCAAAGTTAATATATATTTAAAACCCTTTTCTTGATGTTTCTTAAATATTTTCAAATTACAGCATGTGACATCATTAATAGACCAATTATCAATATATTGATAAAACTTATTTAAATATTTAGTCATTAAATTAAAATCTTTAATATGACCAATTATTAATCCATGAATTAATACTTCTTCATATAATTCATGTTTATTATATTTAATAAAACTATCAATATCACCTTTACTAATTTGTTTTGCAATTTTTTTAAGAAGCGGAGTTCTAATTCCAATTAATGATTTTTTTAATATCAATTTAGAATGATATTGCTTATACCATACATCTTGTATAGAATATAAATATTTTATAAAATTATCGTAGTCATTATTTGACCAAATTATATCTAATTTCATCTTAATTTCTCCATAAAACTATTTCCAAATTCTGATTTCAAATTAAAATTGTCAGCAATACTTGAACCAATATCTGCAAATGTTTTTAAATTATCTAGTTTTTGAGGATTAATAAAATTTTTATTATAAATTAATACAGGAACATTTTCTCTTGTATGATCAGTTCCTATATAAGTAGGATCATTACCATGATCAGCAGTTATTATTAATAAATCATCTTCTTTTAACAAATTAATTATATCAAATAGCTTGTCATCAAAAGCTTTAAGGGCAAGTGCATATCCATTTACATTTCTTCTATGACCATATAATGAATCAAAATCATTTAAATTAGCAAAACATAATCCAGTAAAATCTGAATTAATAGTATCAATTATTTTAGAAATGCCATTATTATTATCTGATATTTTAATACTTTTAGTAATTCCTTTATTATTAAATATATCAGCAATTTTTCCTATTGAAATAACATCATAACCATTATTTTTTAAGGTATCTAAAACAGTGGGACTACTTGGGTCTAATGCATAATCATGACGATTAGCAGTTCTTACAAATTTTCCTTTAGTTCCAATAAAAGGTCTGGCAATTATTCGCCCTACTTTATAATCATCTTTTAAAGTAATATTGCGAGCAATTTGACATATATTATACAATTCATTAACACTAATTATTTCTTCATGAGCAGCAATTTGTAAAACTGAATCAGCTGATGTATAAACAATTAAAGCCCCAGTTTTTATATGTTCTTCTCCAAGCCTTTCAATTATTTCAGTACCAGAAGCATTACAATTACCAATTATTTTTCTATTAGTTAAATGTTCAAGTTCATTAATTAATTCTTTAGGAAATCCATTTATAAATGTTTTAAAAGGTTTTTCTGTAATAACTCCCATCATTTCTAAGTGACCGGTTAAAGTATCTTTTCCATTACTAACTTCTTCGGCAGCAGTGTAATAACTAAGTGTATGATTATTACTTTTATTTAATAAATTGTATAGTCCTAATTTTTTTAAATTGTTAAGTTCGATATTAGTTTTTTCTATTATATGGCCAACTGTATTAGCACTACAGTCATTAAATTTTAAAGCATCTTTTGCTCCTCCGATTCCAACTGAATCTAGGACAATTAAAAATATTCTTTTATACATATATTACCTCCTTGAATGTGGATGACAAAGATTATAATTATCTCTTAAATGCTTACTTGAGACATGAGTATAAATCTGAGTTGTAGAAATATCACTGTGACCTAAAAGCTCTTGAATACTTCTTAAATCAGCTCCTTGGTCTAATAAATGTGTAGCAAATGAATGCCTTAAGGTATGCGGTGATAAATTAATTTCAATATTATTTTCTTTTGCTGTTTTTTTTAAATTAAAGAAAAAACCTTGTCTACTTATTTGATTACCACAATTATTTAAAAATAAGTAATCTGAATGCTTATTTTTTGTTAGTTTATTACGATAATCTTTAATATAAATATAAACTGCTTTAATTACTAAGTTACCTAGAGGAATTATTCTTTCTTTATTACCCTTACCTATTACTATTAATGATGAATTTTCTAAATCAATATCACAAAGCTTAATGTTAACTAATTCGCTAACTCTTATACCAGTATCATACATTAATTCAATCATTGCCTTATTTCGGTAACTGTAACAATTGATTAAATTAATTGTTAATAATTGATTTATTTCTTCTATTGATAAGGCCTTTGGCAAACGCTTATTTAATTTAGGTGAATCAATATATTCTAAAGGATTTATAACTATTAATTTTTCATTACATAAATATTTATATAATTCTCTTAATATGGTTATAGAATGACTAATTGATTTTACATTTAAATTTTCTTTGGATAAATATAATAAGTATAATTTAATATCTTTTTCAGTTACATTTAAAGGATTTTTTTTAATAAATAAATTATACTTTTTTAATTCCTCATAATATGTATCAATTGTATTATTGCAATATCTTCTGTCTATTTTTAGATAGTCAATGTAATCATCAATTTCATTATTAAATTTTGTTTTTTTAATCATATCATTTCACCATATTTATTATAACACTTTGTGTAGTATTTTTCCATATTTTTTGATAAAATAAATACAAGGTGATATTAATGAATCCATTAGCAATTAGTTTAAGGCCAAAAAACACACAAGAAGTAATTGGTCAAAGTCATTTACTTGGGGAAAATAAGATTCTTAAAAACATGGTTAATAATAAAAAAATTTTTTCGATGATTTTATATGGTAAGCCAGGAATTGGGAAAACAACGATTGCTTTAGCTATTGTAAATGAGCTAAATTTAAAATATCGAATGTTAAATGCTGTTATTAATAATAAAAAAGATTTTGATATTGTTGTTGAAGAAGCAAAGTTATTTAATGGCTTAGTAGTTATTATGGATGAGATTCATCGACTTAATAAAGATAAACAAGATTTACTTTTACCTTATTTAGAAAGTGGTTTAATTACTTTAATTGGTTTAACTTCGTCAAATCCATATCATAAAATTAATCCAGCTATTAGAAGCCGATGTCAAATTTTTGAATTAAAAGAATTAACTAATGATGATATTATAATTGGTATTAATAGAGCTATTTCAAGTGAGATTTTACCTAATATTCAAATATCTAATGAATGTATTTATTATATTGCAAAACTTTCTAATGGTGATTTAAGATATGCCTATAATTTATTAGAGATGGCATATTATTCAACTAAAGATTTTATAATTAATATGGACATTTTAAAAAACATTAATAATAAACCTAATTTAATGGGAGATAAAAATGAAGATGGTCATTATGACTTATTATCAGCTTTTCAAAAATCAATTAGAGGCAGTGATGTTAATGCTTCCTTACATTATTTAGCAAGATTAATAGAAATTGGTGATTATGATAGTATTTATAGACGAATGAGCGTAATTGGTTATGAAGATATTGGCTTAGCTAATCCTTCAATTGGTCCTAAAATTGATGCTTGTATTAACACTTGTGAAAGAGTTGGTTTTCCAGAATTAATTATACCTTTAGGAGTAGTTATTATAGAAATGTCTTTATCTCCAAAGTCTAATAGTGCTTATTTAGCAATAAATAATGCTTTAAATGATGTTAGAAGTGGTAATATCGGTACTATTCCAGAAAATATTAAATTCAATACTACTACTTATTTATATCCTCATGATTATCCTAATAGCTATGTTAAACAGCAGTACTTGCCTGATAAACTAATTAATTATCGTTATTACAATCCTAAAAAAAACAAGTATGAGGATACATTAAAAAGCATTTATGACAATTTAACCAAAAAATAAAAAACTTTTTTTATATTAATATAGAAAGAGTTTTTCTTTAAATAAAATAATAAACAATATTTCCAATAAAATCCTCATCTTTTTTAAATTTTATATTCCTAATAAAAATAATTCTAGTCCGATATCTGGCTCAATATTACCACTTTTTATAGAAACATCTAAATCAGCTAATTTTTCTAAATATTCAAGCAATAAATTTGCACTATAATTTTTACTTTTTTCAAAAGCAAGTTTAACTCTATAAGGATGAATTTCTAATATTGAAGCAATTTTTTCCAATGAATTATTTTTTGTGTATAATTCTTTTACTTGATACAATAGTCTAAACTGATTTGCAATCATTACAATCATCATTATTGGTTCAACATTTTTCTTTATCATTTCATTATAAATTTCTAGTACTTTTTCAGAATTTTTTAAAACAATATAATCAATAAAGTTAAATATATTATCATCAATAGTTTTGCAAGTAAATAATATATCTTCATCATTAATAATTTTATCATTAATTTTGAATATTTTAAGCTTTTCTATTTCATTTTTTAAATTATATAAATTACTACCTACCCTATTAATTAATTTATTTAAAGTAGATGGAGAAATAATATAGTCTTCAAATAGTTCTTTTGCAACTTGATAAATGTTGATTTTATTACATTCTAAACATTGATATTTCTCTTTCATTTTTTTTGTTATTTTTTTTCTTTCATCAAGTTTTTCATTTTTATCAATGAATATCAAAATAGTTGATTCATTAACATTTTCAATATATTTTTCTAAAATGGCACCATCTTCTTTTTTGCCTGTTGTATCAAAAATAGTACAATTTTCAGCAATAATGATTTTTTTGTTATTAAATAGTGGTAATGATAATGCATCATCAATTATATTTTTTATACTAAATAAAGATAAATCATATTTACATATATCATCTTTATTTAATTTATATTTTATTATAATTTTATTTAATTCTTCATTAATTAAAAAATCATTTATTCCATATAATAGATAAATCATAAATTTTCTCTTATCAAATTTTCATGGACATATTCTTCTGTTGTATTTAAATCTAATTCTTCGATTCGATCAACACGACAATTTTCAGCAATTAAAATTGCTTCAACTTTACTAACTGCATTTTCTACTATATCATTTACAACTACATAATTGTATTTACTTATTTCATTTATCTCCTGATAAGCTTTTTGAAAACGTTGTAATATTTTTTCTTCTGATTCACGTCCTCTTTTAATTAATCTATTTTTTAGTTCTTCCATTGATGGTGGTAAGATAAAAATAAACAAAGCATCTTTAACCTGCTCTTTTATTTTTATAGCACCTTGAATATCAATTTCTAATAAGACATTTAATCCTTTATTTAAATTATTTAAAACATCTCCTTTGGGAGTACCATAGTATTCATCATTATGAACTTTAGCATATTCTAAAAAATAATCTTCTTCGATTTTATTTTCAAAATATTTTTTAGTTACAAAAAAATAATCAACACCATTTTGTTCTTTAGCTGTTTGTTCCCGAGATGTCATTGATATAGAATTAACAAGATTACTGTTTTTTTCTAACATTTTTTGGCAAATCGTTCCTTTTCCTGCTCCACTTGGCCCAGAAATTATAATTAAATGTCCATTTTTTTTTGTTTTTATCATATTTATCCTTTCTTTTATGTAAATGAATAAATCATTAATTAAATTGGTAACCTGTATGGGATTTGAACCCATAAATAATACCTTGAGAGGGTACCGTGTTAACCATTTCACCAACAGGTCATTTGGCTGCCCCAGTTAGATTCGAACTAACGCATAATAGAGTCAGAGTCTATCGCCTTACCGCTTGGCCATGGGGCAATTACATATATAATTATACACTATATATAAAATTTTTCAATTATATTTTATAATTGTTTACAAATCATATAAGTGATATAATATTCATATAGTATGTTAGGAATTGATTAAATGAATTATGGAAAAAAATTTGCCAAAGGATTATGTTTTGATAAATTAGTATTAATTTTTGCTATTGGATGCATATTTGGTGCTTACTATGAAGAAATACTTACTTTTATTAAAACATTTATAAAAACGGGAGAATTAATATGGGTTCATAGACGTGGAGTCCTGTATGGACCTTTTAGCCCTATATATGGTGCTGGAATACTTTTATTAACTAACTTTTTAGTAGAAAAAAATTTTTCCAAAAAAAAAGTTTTTATTTTAGTAGCACTTTTAGGCGGTTTTTTTGAATACATAGTAAGTTATTTACAAGAATCATTTATTGGAACTATTTCATGGGATTATTCAAATAAATTTCTTAATCTTAATGGTAGAACAACTATTCCTTTTATGATATTTTGGGGTTTATGTGGAGTATTTTATATTTTTAATATCTATCCTAAATTATCCTATTTAATTGAAAAAATTCCGATTAAGCTGGGAAAATTTATAACAATGACTGTATTTATATTTTTAACTTTTAATATGTTAATTTCTTTTACTGCTTTAGGAAGACAAGCACTAAGAAAAAATGGTGTTAAACCATATACCATTATTGGCAGAATATATGATAAAATATATACAGATGAATATTTAAGTAGAAAATTTCCTAATATGGTTAGAAAAAGGAGTAATGTATGATTTGTTTTTATATAATTAGTTTAGTATTAATACTAATAGGAGTATTTTTGTTTCTTATTTCAATTTTAAAAAGTAGTGATTATAAATTTAAACTGAAGCCTAGAACTAGTAATGAATTTGCAATTCTAATTCCAGCACGAGATGAATCTAAAGTCATTGAAGGCTTATTAAAAAGTATTAAAAAGCAAATTGATAATTTAGAATCAACTTACATTATAGTTGAATCTTTAGATGATCCAACTTGTTTAATTAGTAAAAAATATAATGCTAATATTATTTTAAAAAAAGATTTAACAAAAAAAAGAAAAGGTTATGCTTTAGATGATGCAATAAAAGAAATTATTTTAAAAAAACATTATGATTTATATTTTATATTTGATGCTGATAACATATTAGAAAAAGACTTTATTGAAAAAATGTTAGAAACTTATCAAAAAGGATATGATATTGGTGTTGGTTATCGTAATATTAAAAATGGAGATAATGTTATATCTGCTTGTTCTGGACTAACATTTTCTATTGTTAACGTAATAAATGAAATAAAAAACAAATTAAAAAAAGTAGTAGCAATTTCTGGAACAGGTTATTTCATAAGTGGTGATATAATTAATAAATTAGAATCTTTTCCTTTTATTTCTTTAACTGAAGACTATGAAATATCTTTATATGCACAAGCAAATAATTTAAGTACTTTTTATAATAAAAATGCTATATTCTATGATGAACAGCCGAAAAAAATGAGTGTATCAATTAAACAAAGAACAAGATGGATAAAAGGCTTTTTTGAAGCAAGAAAAATAAGATTAAAAAACATTAAAAACAATTTAGCAAGATATTTAGGTCTTATTCCATATTTGTTTATTGTTTCAGGATTATTTTTATTTATTTTTTCAAACTTGTTTGGAACAATTTATTTTTATATAATTTCTAGTGAACAGATAATTTTTACTTTAATTATTTTAATTTCAATCATTTTAATAATCTATATAATACTTTTTCTATTTACCTGGTTAATTATTATTAAAGATAAAAAAATTAATTTAAATACTTTCTTGAAAATAAAAACAGTTTTATTTAATCCTATTTTTTTAGCAAGTTATCTTAATTGTTTTATTAAAGCAATAACTAAAAAAGAAATCAAATGGGATCGTATTGAGCATATTGAAAACAAACTAAAAAAATATTGATTATTTCAATATTTTTATTTGTCACAAGCAGAAGAACAA
>JAVWDK010000006.1:0-14243 GCA_036642175.1 Bacilli bacterium | reverse complement strand
GTATTTTTTATTTGATCTGTATACAAGTGTAATTTAGCCTTTAACTTCTCTATTCTATCATTTGTCCAATATTCTTTAGGTGTTCCATCCTTTTCTGTAACAATAGATGTTTCATTATCATGACCAATTATTTTTCCGTTTTTTACAATAATTACATCTGGAACATAGATTCTTTCTTTTCCTTCATCATTAAAATATAATTGTCCTGCTAATAAAGAAACAAGTAATTGATAATCATCTGTATTTTTTGCTCGTTCTTCTTTGATATTAAAATAAAAAATTTTATCTAATTTTGACTCTATAGCAACTTCATTTAAAATCGGAACATATGCTTGACACCAAGGACATTCAGGAAATCCTAAATAAATTATTCCTGTTCCTCCTTTTAAAATACTAATTATATTATCAATATTTCTATATACAAATAAATTTTTATCTGGAACATTTTTATATTCTAAAGCAAATTTTTGAGCATCTGTTTTAACTTCTTTATTAGAATTGCAAAAATAAAATATTCCTATCGCAATAATTAAAACACAACTTATTATTATAATATTTTTTTTCATTTTTCACCATTTTTATACTTTCTTTTTATCTTTCAGAATTTAAAATTTTTCTAATTATTTTAACTAGCCAATATTGTTTATAATATAAAAGCTTACAAATAACTTTATAGCGGTAATTATTCATTTTAAAATATTTATTTTTTCTAAATTTTTTATATTTTTGCTTAGTAATTGTTACAATTTTTTTTAAAGATTCTTTTCCTTCTTTATAGTACATAAATTTAATTGATGAGTCTTTTAATACATGTTGAATAAATAAGTATTCAAGTTCTTCTGAATATTTTTTACTAAGCTTATTATTTAAAATATCAAAAGCTATAAATATATCATTCCAATATTTTGAATATGTTTTTTTATTCATTAATGAGTTAGGTCTTTTATAATAATTATAGAAGGCCTTATTTAAGTAAACAGTTTTTACTGATTTGTCTAGTAATTGAATGATAACTGTCATATCTTCCCCAATTGAAATATCAGGAAAACTAATATTGTTTTTTATATATAATTCTTTTTTTATTATTTTGTTACATAAGGAAGGCAAATGAAGAATAGTGTTACTTATGTCATTATTAAATAATCCACTTTTTAAAATAGTAAAATCATTATGGACTTCATTAAAATCCGAAATAACGATATCTGCATTTTCCTTTTTAGCCATATTATACAATTCTTCATACATGTTAGGTAAGACAGTATCATCACTATCAACAAAGCCAATATATTCCCCATTTGCCTTAGAAAGGGCAAAATTTCTTGTTGAAGATACTCCTTTATGTTGACAATTAAAACTTTTAATATTTGTATGTTTTCTTGAAAATTCATCAATAATTACTTGACTCTTATCAGTTGATCCATCATTTATAATAATTATTTCAATATCTTTTAAAGTTTGATTTACAATTGAATTTAAAGCATCTTCTAAATATGGAAAAACATTATATACAGGAACTAAGATACTTATTTTTGGCATTTTTTTCCTACTTTCTACTTAATTTGGTCAATAATAAATATAAATTTAAACTTATTTTTAAACTACTTTTTTTTATAAAACGTTTAACTGAATCATTAGGAATATTTATATATATTTTACTTTTTCTTATTAATTTGCCAAATTCTTTTTTCAAAGTTCCTTTTAATGATTGATATTTACGTAATACTGCATCAGTTATAAAAATTAAAATAATATTTTTTTCATCTTGATTAGTAATATCGTTAGTTATTTTTCCTACTAATAATTGATATTGTTCAAAGAAATCCAAGATTTTTTTTTGTTCGTGGTCACTATTATGTGTATTAGTAATGCTTTGAGACCTTTTCAAATAATTTAAACCAAGATAATCTATGGAAATAATACTTTGTGCTTTTAAAATAATAAATGGTACTAAACCAAAATCTTCATGTAATTTACCTTTTTCGCATTTAAAATGATTACTAATATAAAAGTTATAATTAAATGCATATATACAAAATGAATCAACTAAATCATCTTGAACAATTAGTTTTAGTACATCTAACTTATTTAAATTATCAAAATGATGATTAGCATATTTTTTTAATATTATATTATTTTCATCAATTAATTGACATTCAAATTTAACTATATCAATACTATCTTTTATTGATTTGTTTAATGTATTTAGAAGTTCTTTTTCATAAAAATCATCAGAATCTAAAAATAAAATATAATCACCTGTTACAAATTTTATGGCATAATTTCTTGTATCAGCAAGACCTGTATTTTGCTTTTTATAGGTTCTAAAACGATTATCATTTTTACAATATTTATCAATAATTATTTGGGAGTTATCCTCAGTCCCATCATTTACAATTATTACTTCAAAGTTATTATATGTTTGATTTAAAATGCTATCAAGACATTTATTAATATATTTTTCAACATTATATACAGGAACGATAATACTAAATTTCATTTATATTCTCCCGTCTAATATATTACTAATTGTTTTTAAAGTTTCTTTGTTAAATTGATTTACATCAAAGTTAACTTTAAAAACTTTTTTATTATTAATAAATTCTTTCATTGCTTTATATAAAGACTGCGTGTTTTTTTCAATAATTATTCCATCATTTTTTTTGATATATTTAATAATATCACCTACATCTGTTGTTATGACAGGTGTTTTTAAAGATAGAGCTTCATAAACTGTAATTGGTCCACCTTCATAGTTAGAAGTTAGAATAAAACAATCAGCTATTTTATAGTATGGATAAGGATTTTCTTTTAACCCTAAAAAAATTATGTTATTTTCTAATTTTTTTTCTTTAACTAATGTTTGATAATTTAAAGTGTCTTTTCCAGCTCCAATTAATAATATTTGAAAATCTATATTATCTTTTTTAAGTAAATTTGCCGCTCCAATAATGCGTGTTATTTTTTTAGCATGTTCATCATGTCTACTTATATTTAAAAATGTTGGCATATTAGGTTTTTTATAATCGATTTTATCTTTACTATTCATTATTAGTTTTTTATATGGAATTAAATTTTTACAAACGATACAATTTTGCTTTTTAGTATTATATTGGTTAAGATAATTTTTTTTAGCTGCTTCAGAAACAAAGACAAGATTTTTAAATTTTTTATAATTTATTCTTTTTACAAATTTTTTTAAATTTTCATTATTATATATTTTTGTATAATCAGTATGAATCCACATATAATTGTTTTTACAAATTTTTCTAACTATTTTTTCTGATAATTGAATATAAGATGCATAACAAATACTTACGTCATATTTATTTTTATTATTAATTATAAATTTTATAAAACGTATTCTATTTTTTATTTTTCGAATCAATATGTTTCCGTTAATTAAAGGTTTATATTCAATTATTTTAACTTGTTTAGGAATTTCTGATAGTAATTCTCCTACTTTATCTTCTAATAATAATGTTATGTTATATTTTTTTAAATCAATATTATTAAGAAATGAAATTAAGCTTATTTCAACACCACCAACTACTAATGAATTAGCTGCTATAAATATATTTTTCATTCATACCCTCCAATTGTTTATATTTATATAATAACATATTTACTAATTTTTTTCTATATCTTTACTATTTTTTTTATTTTTGGGTATTAAAAGACCGGCCTGTTCCGAGGCCGGCAATTATACTTATGGTAGCGACAGGGAGATTCGAACTCTCGACCTATCGGGTATGAACCGAGTGCTCTAGCCAACTGAGCTACGTCGCCATTTCAAATAAGCAAATTTATTATATCAAACTTACTTATTTATGACAATACTTTTTAATCAAGTTTATCAAATTTATAACTTTTTACAACATTAGATAAAAGCATTGCAATCGTCATTGGCCCTACTCCACCAGGAACTGGCGAAATATAACTAACTATTTCTTTTACATTATCAAAATCAACATCACCATAAATTTTATTATCAACGCGATTAATTCCAACATCAATAACTACTGCACCTTTTTTTACCATATTTTTAGTAATCAGATGTTTTTTACCAACAGCTACAATTAAAACATCAGCATTTTTAGTAAAATATTCTAAATTACTAGTTTTTGAATGACATATGGTTAATGTTGCATCTTCATTTAAAAATAAATTAATCAAAGGTTTTCCTACTAAATTACTTCTTCCTACTATTACAACATTTTTTCCTAATAGTTCAATTTTATAATATTTTAGTAATTCAATTATCCCAAGTGGTGTGCAAGATACTAACCCATCATTATTATTATTTAACTTTCCAACATTAATATCGGTTAGACCATCGACGTCTTTTTTAAAAGAGATTGCATTTACAATTTTTTTATAATTGAATTTAGGATGAATTGGTAATTGAATTAATATTCCAAATACTTTATCATCCTTATTTAATTCTTCTATTTTATTTATGATTTCTAGTTCTGTATTATTATTAGTAAATCTAATACATTCAAAATCAATTCCAACAGACATTGCCGCTTTAGCTTTATTAGCAATGTATATTTCACTTGCTTCATTATCACCAATTTGAATATCTATTAATTTTGGTGTAATTTTAAATGTTTGAATTTCTTTTTTTAATTTGTCTTTTATTATTTGACTACACATTTTACCATCTAAAATCATTTTATCACCTCTTTTTATTTTTCATATAATGGATATTTATCTGTAATATTTTTAACTGCTTCTTTTAATTCTTTTAAAATTATTTCGTTATCTTTATTCTTTAAGGCTTTGGTAATTATATCACCAATTTCTTTGAAATCAGCTTCTTTTAGCCCTCTAGTCGTCATTGCTGCACTACCTAATCTTATTCCACTAGTTACATTTGGGCTTTCAGAATCGTTTGGAATCGTATTTTTATTGCATGTTATATTAATACTATCTAGTACTGTTTCTGCTTCTTTTCCAGATAAATTAAGACTTGTTTTTACATCAACTAAAAGTAAATGATTATCTGTTCCATCTGAAACAATTTTAAATCCATTTTCTTTTAGTGTTATTGCTAATTTACTAGCATTTTTTAATACTTCTTGTTGATATATTTTAAATTCTGGTTTTAATGCTTCATAAAAACATTGTGCTTTAGCAGCTATTACATGCATTAAGGGTCCACCTTGTATACCAGGAAAAATAGTTTTATTTATTTTTTTAGCAATTTCTAAATTATTTGTTAAAATTAATCCACCTCTTGGGCCTCTTAGTGTTTTATGAGTTGTTGATGTTACAACATCAGCATAAGGAAACGGACTTGGATGAAGACCAGTTGCTACTAAACCAGCAATATGGGCCATATCAACCATTAATATCGCACCACTCTTATCAGCAGCTTCTCTGAATTTTTTAAAATCTATTATTCTTGAATAAGCACTAGCACCTGCAATAATCATTTTAGGCTTTTCTTTTATAGCTAGTTCAATTAATTCTTCATAGTTAATTAATTCTGTTTTAAAATCAACATTATATGATATTATTTCATATTCTAAACCACTAAAATTAATAGGATGTCCATGGGTTAAATGACCTCCATGACTTAAATTCATTCCCATTACTTTATCTTTATTATTCAATAAAGCTTTATAAACAGCCATATTAGCAGAACTTCCTGAATGAGGTTGCACATTAGCAAATTCACAATCAAATAATTTTTTTGCATATTCAATTGCTTTTTTTTCAAATATGTCAATATATTTACATCCACCATAATACCTTTTATCCGGATATCCTTCGGCATATTTATTGGTTAAGATACTTCCTTGCAATTCTAATACTTCTTTTGATACAAAATTTTCTGAAGCAATTAATTCAATATTATTCTTTTGTCTATTTAGCTCATTATTTAATGCTTCTTTTAATTCTTTGTCCATTTTATCACACTCCTAAATCTATTATATCAAATAATTTAAATAAAAACAAAATTGTAACTTTTTTATTCAAATATGAAATGAAAAAGTAAATGTCGTAACCTATAATTATTATTTATTTCCTATAAACGCCGAATAATTCACAATGTTTGTGGCAACATATAAATATGCATTAAATATTATCAAAACTATTTAATGGTAAAAATCACTTTGCCAATGATTTCTTCTGATGATACCAATCCAAAGATTCTACTATCAATTGAATTACCACGATTATCACCTAGCACTAAAAACTTATCATTTTTTAATTTTGAATTAATTTTACATATTGTAAAATCATTTGTTTTTACAATATTATCCAAAAATGGTTCGTCTACTTTTTCTCCATCAATATAAAGTTGATTATTAATATATTTTACTTCTTCATTTGGCATACCTAATGACCTTGAAGCACTAGATGGATCACTACTGTGTTTACTATAGTATGAACGAAGATATAATTCACTAATATGATCTCCATCACCTTCAATGTTTCCACTTATATGAGTTGTAGTAAGTGTTATTGTATTCATTGTTCTACCAACGAATGTTCCTGTATAAGTTTTAACAAGATCATTACTGTTAAAAATGCCATCTGCTTCCATTAATTTTAATGTTGCTGTTCTGCTATTCCAAGCAACAAAAGTATTTGATAAAGAATATAGATTATAAAAATACGTTTTTGCCCTACTTCCCGTAGCAGTTGCATAACTAGCAATTTTTAACCAATGATTAAGCAGTGTATATCTAATCAAATATTAATTCCTTAATGCTTTTCCTTAAATATATACCTAATGGAATATACAAAATAAATATTACATAAATGATAAACAACAAAGTGTAAAAAATAATTTGCTTAAATTCTAAAATAATCTTTATTAGTAGCAAATATTCAATTAACTCCATAAACACATAATATAATATAATCGATATTGAAATTGCTAAAATATATTTTATTGAATATTCAATCAATAATATAAACTTCAATCTTGTTTTAGTTATACCAAACAACTGTAAATAACCAATTTCTTTTTTTCTATAAAATAAATCTAAAAAAACTCCTATTAGCCTTTGCAAAATAAGGATTAAGGAGCTTTTATTCTTTAAAAAGTGTCAAAGATAAGATTATATCAAATAATTTAAATAAAAACAAAATTGTAACTTTTTTATTTAAATCACATTTTTTTTGTTTTTAGCAATAATTTTAAAAAATAATATTGTTTCATAATTACTAATTGGCAGACTAATTTGAATTTATAACTTTTTTTCTTGTAGTAATCATTTTTTTGCCAATGCGGATATTTTACTTTTAATTCTTTTAAAATATCAGAAATTTTTTCTTGATAAATACCTTTATATCTTATAAATCGAAGTGATGCACTATATAAAATATGTTCAATAAATAAATATTCTAATTCAGTTTTATATACATTAAAACTTCTTTTTATAAATTGTTTTTCTAAATAATCAATTACATAAAATATATCATCCAGTTTATTACTATAAGATATTTGATTCATTGATGAACCATTATGTATATTATAAAAATAATATGGACAATTGATATAAATTATTTTCCTTGTATAAATTCCTAATAAAGGAATTGTAGCTAAATCTTCATATATATGATTTTCTAAAAAGAAAATGTCATTGTCAATAAATAATTTTTTACGATATAAACGAGCAACGGGACCAGGATGTGAAATTATTAAATTCTTTGATGTATCATTAGTGAAATTTTTATAATTATTAAAATATATTTCTTTATTTTTATATTTTTTAATTATGTCACATATAACTATATCAACTTTGTCAGTTAGTTTTTGATAAAGTTTTTCTAACATATTTTCTTTTATATAATCATCTGCATCAATAAAAGAAATAAATTCAGCTGATGCTCTTTTAATGCCTAAATTTCTAGCTGATCCTTGTCCACCGTTTTTTTTATTTATAACTAAAATGTTAGGATAATTATTACTATATTCGTAGCATTTTTCTAATGATTGATCAGTGGAGCCATCATTAATAAGAATTATTTCTATTCCTTTTAATGTTTGGTTTAAAACACTTTTAATACACTTATCCATCCTTAATTCTTCATTATATATTGGGATTATGACACTCACTTTATAATGATTTTTACTTGTTTTCATATTTAACTTCCTTTATTATTTATCATATTTAGAAATAATTTTTTATATTATAATATGAGAACAGTTATCCGTTAATAGGATAACTGTATTGATTATTTTTAATAGTTTTCTTTAACCATTTCAAAATAGCTTTTTGGATGACTACATACTGGGCATATTTCTGGAGCTTCTTTTCCATAATGAATATGTCCACAATTTCGACAAACCCACATTATCGGTACTTCTTTATTATAAACTGTTTCTGATTTTACACTTTCAAGTAATGCTTTATATCTATCTTCATGAGTTTTTTCTATTTTAGCAACTTCACCAAATAAGTATGCTATTTTATCAAAGCCTTCTTCTTTAGCTATTTTAGCAAAATTAGTATACATTTCTGTCCATTCGTAGTGTTCACCACTTGCAGCATCTGCTAAATTAACCATTGTATCTGGCATACCATCATGTAATAATTTGAACCAAATTTTAGCATGTTCTTTTTCGTTACCAGCTGTTTCTTCAAAAATCCCTGCTATTTGTTCAAATCCGTCTTTTTTTGCTTTTGATGCATAATATGTGTATTTATTTCTTGCTTGACTTTCTCCAGTAAATGCTTCCATTAAGTTTCTTTCAGTTTTGCTTCCTTTTAATTCCATAATTTTTTCCTTTCCTACAGACTATCAATATAGTCTTCAACTATTTTTACAAAATTTTGATTATTACTTTTATATTTGTTAGGTTTAAAATTTCGTGCTTTTTCAATTGTTTCAGGTAATTGACTGAAATCATCTAGTCTAATTATATACCCTTTGTTTGCTAATTCAGTTAATATCTGTAATTGATGATTATTAGTATGCTCTCCATATTCTTTTAATCTAGCTGTAGCAATTATTTTTTTATTTCTTTTTAATCCAGTTAAAATAGATCCAATTCCAGCATGGGTTATAATCAAATCAGCTTTATTTATTATTTCTTCATACTGATCATTTGGTATTAGTTCAAATGTTTCAATGTTTTTTGAACTATATTTAGTAAAACCAATTTGAGCTATAACTTTTTCTTTAATAAATCCATCATCTATTGCTTTATCTATTGCTTTTAATAATCTAGTGAATGGTTTATCTTGAGTTCCAAGTAATATTAATATCAATATATCCACCCCCCATATTTGGCTTTAGGATATAATTTTAGCATACTTTCCCATTGGACTATAAATAGATCGGCAAACCGGTATATTAGCTTACCTGATACTGTTTTTGTGGCAATATTAGCCATTGTTTCAATATAAACTATTTTACTACCAAATATTTTACCAATGCAACACATTGGTCCAGCCGTATGAGTTCCTGTTGTTACAATTACATTTGGTCTTACTTTTATATAAATAAATAGACTTATAAAACAATTTATAAAAAGTTTAAATGGATATATCCACCAATGATCTTTTGTTCCATAAATTAAAAAGCTTACCTTTCCTTTATACCTATCTTTCAAATATAAATTGTCTGGTGTTTTTTCTGTAATAAGATAATAATTATACTTCAAAAATAAGCTTTTTAATTGCATCATTTCATTTAAGTGTCCACCTGTACTTGAAATAAACATTACCTTTTTCATATTCTATCACCTTTTTAAATTATATCATTATTTATGCTAAAAAAGAAGAAAATATGTTCATTTTTTTATTTTATATATTAAAAGTGCTAAAGTCTTATTAAATAATAATAGATAAATACCTTTGAAAGATTTATAAAATAATTTATTATGACGATAATGCTTAAAATTATGATTAACATTATCAATAGCTGTATTTAAAGCTTTTTTATAATTTTCATAGTCAAAAGATAAAACTCTTTTCATAAATGTTGCATAAATATATCTTACATAGCTATATTCTAATTCATTATAATATTCATTCAGTAAGTTATTAGTTTTATAATAGTCTAATATTCCATTCCAATTATCAATATAATGATATATTTTTTCATTTACTTGGGAAGTTATCGCACCATCTCTTTGCAAATAATAGTATAGAGGTTCTTTTACTACTCCTACTGTTTTTACACGAGGTAATAGTCGATATAAAAATTCTACATCTTCATACCAAACTCCTTTTTTAAATGAGATATTGTTAAGTAATTCTTTTTTATATAGTTTATTCCAAGCTGTAGGATATATATTAATAAAGCATTGTTTTATTTGTTGTTTATTTAATAAATCATTTTTTATGTTTGAATCAATAAAAGTTAGTTTATTATTTAAAGATGAATAACAGTCACATATTGTTATATCAAAATTTTTGGATATTGCTTTTTTATAAAGTTTTTCATACATAGTTATATCAATATAATCATCACTGTCTACAAAAGCAATATATTTACCTCTTGCTTTAGTCATTCCATAATTTCTAGCATCAGATAATCCACCATTTTCTTTAATAAATGATTTTATAATTGAGTATTTATTTTTATATTTATCAATTATTATTTGTGAGTTATCTTTAGTGCCATCGTTGACAACAATTATTTCAATTTCTTTTAAAGTTTGATTGACTAAACTATTTAGGCATTTATCTATATACTGTTCTACATTATATACTGGGACAATTATACTTACTTTTATCATTTATAACTCCTCCTTATAATATTTAAAATTATTTTTTTTTGATTATTTTTTTTCTCATTTCAGTTAATAATTTGTTAATACCCTTTATTTCATTGTTAAAAAATATTTTATTTACAATTAATATTATAAATACATTTATTATAAATATGATAAATCCAAAAGCAAAAAATTTTATATATGAATCAATTTGGGGTAATAATAGTCTTTCAATTACAACTAATAATATGATTAAAAATAAATTTGTAATTAATTTGTTAATAATATTTTTAATATTAGCATTAAAGATTTTTTTATGTGTATATTTAATTTCCATAGAAGCTAATAAAATGTTAGTTATTATAGTTCCTACTAATATTCCATATATTCCGTAAAAATATCCTCCAATTGATAATAATGATACTAATATAATACAAGTAATTGTTTGAAATTTTTTTGCTATTTTAAAATTACCGGTTATATTAATAATACTTCCTGATGGGATATGTATTATTTCTAAGAAAAGAATAAGTGCTAACATTATTGCTATGGGTAAATTAATGTAATTTATATCTGTAATACTTTTTGTGTATAGACTAATAAAAGGGAGTATTACAACTAAGACTGAAGATAATAAAATAGTTGATGATAAAATAGTTATATATTCATATAGTTTGAATTTTTGATAAGTGTCATCATCTTTACTTTTAGATAGTAATTGACCAAAACCATTTATTGGAGCTGCAACCATTGATGATAAAAGCATTTTTATTATATTGTAAATCGAATAATATACGGCATAAACACTGGCCATTTTGGTACTTATAAAGGTAGATATAAATAATAATGGTGAAGCCATATATACAACTGATGTTAATTTTTGAATCATAATATCTTTTGTGCCTTTTATTTCATTATAATCTGGTTTACAATTGGTATTAATATTAGGAAATCTCTTTTTATATAAAATTAAAATTAAAATACCATTTATGAGTGTAAATATTAATAAAAATAATCTAACTATTAACATATTAATTTTATTATAAACTAAAACTATTGTTACAATGCTTGATACTAGATTAACCATTGTTCCTAAAAAGGCTACTGTATATTCTTTTTGACTTACTTGAAACATTATTTGGGATTTTATAATAAACATTAGATTATATGCTGTCGCACTTATTACCATTAAAAAAATTAGAAATATTGTTATATAATTAAGATTACTTTTAATAAAAAGTGGATATATTAGTGAAATAGCTATTCCAAGAATAAAAAATATTATTCCTATTTTGAAAAATATTTTTTTCGATGCTGACATAATAGAATTTATTTTTGTTTGATTATTTTCAACATAAGGCTTAAATAAGGCAACATTAATAGCAAGAGAAAATCCACCTTCAACTATTAATAATAAATTTATTAATTGGCTGGCTGTTGCAACAACACCGTTAAAATCAGAACCATAATTTTTTAAAATTAAATTAGTTGATATTAAAGATAATAAACTAATAATTCCTGTTTGTGTTATCATAGCTATAGCATTTAAAATACTACTTTTTGTTTTGTCTGTTTTCAATCTTTTCAACTTCCTTTATTAATTCTAAGGCTACTTCTTCTGATTTTAAATATTTTTTAGTAGCTTCTTCAAATGGTAAAACAGTATTTTTGTTTTTTTCGCAAAATTGTTTTAAGTCATTATAATCGTTAAAGTTATTAACATCAATATTATAACATATAGGATAATCTTTTAAGATTTCTTTACTTGTATCAAGTGCATTTGTATAAAAGTTTATGATTGGTTTTCCTAATGATATTAATTCAAATACTTTACTAGGTGTTTGATTAATCATAGTATTACCGATATTAATAATAATATTGGTTTTTACTAATGCTTTATCACATTCTAGTTTGCTTTTTTTAAAAAATAATTTTAATTTAGAGCCTAATAATTCTTGATATTTTTTTAAACCTATTATAATGGGTTCTTCTGATGCATAATAAATATTTATTTTATAATCAAATTTATTTAAAATTTCTAGCATTTTGTAAGGTTCTCTTAAATGTTCATAAAGAGTTCCTGTAAAAGTTAAATTTATTTCTTTATTTTGCGGTTTTTTTACTATAGCGGTTTTTTTTATTAAAGCATATGGTAATACCACATATTTATAGTCTAATTTTTTTAATTCTGTTTTCATATTTTCATTATAGTTTTCTATAGTAATAAAAACTGAATCAGCTTGTTTTAAATATTTCAATTCTATTTTTAATCTTTTTTTTGTTTTACCATCAGTCATTAACGTATAATTATATGTATAAGGATCAAATTGATAGGCAATCCATATATTATTTCTTTTTTTCAATTTAGAACCTATTTTATGAGAAGTAAAAGGAAAAGAACATGAAATTATTGTATCTATATTTTCTTTTTTTAACAATTTTTTACCATATTTTATAGTTTTATTTTTTGTAAAATAGCCATCTTCAATACTAAATTTTTTTTGAAGCCAAACTAAATGAAAATATATTCTAACTATTAGTTTTTTTATTTTGCTTTTACTATTTTTATATATGCTTTCTCTTTTTTCTAACAATAGTAAATAATGATCAGGTACTCTTAATACTTTTACATTGTCAATTATTTCATAATCTTTTAAATTTTTAGTGCTTTTTCTAGTTAAAACAAATACTTCAATATCTTGCTCCTGCATTTGTTTGATTATAGGATTTAAACAATTAGTTATGGCACTACCAAATGGATAATATTCATGAGTAATAAATAATATTTTTTTCATAATTCACCTACTAATTAATATAATATCATTTATTATTGATTGAAACAAGAAGTTAAAAATTATTTTTGATTTTTGTTTTACATTTACAGTCTTAAGAATCAAATATCTTGAATAAGAATTAAATATCGGATATAATATTTATGGTGATACAAATGAAGAAAAAAAAGAAAATTAGTTATAAAAAATTAACTATTACAATTATGATGTTATTATCAATAATTACAAACAGCTATTTAATATATACAATTTATTTATTAAGTGGTATTGAAACAATTGGAAGGTATTTATTTATTAGTTTATTATTTTTAATTGATTTATTAATATTTACTGAATGGATAAAATTTATTAAAAGAAAAAGAAAAAATAGATATTACTCAATATTTAATTTTCTTTTAATCATCTACTTATTTTTTAATATATTTGTTGGTTTTTTTATTAATAAAATTTATACTTCGATAGATAATGTTAGTAAGGAATATGTTACTCATTCTACTAGTTTAGTAGTGATGAAAAATAGCTCAGTTAATAATATTAAAGATGTTCTAAATCTAAAAATTGGTATAATAAAAGACAAAGAATCTCTTGATGGATATATTATAAGTCAGGAAATCATAAAAGAAAATAAATTATCTAATAATATTTTTATTGAATACGAAGGATTTGCTACTATGCTAGTAGATTTATATGATAAAAAAATAGATGCAATATTTATATCAAGTAGTTATGCTAATATGTTTTCATCTATTGAAAAATTTACTAATATT
>JAVWDK010000005.1:0-24518 GCA_036642175.1 Bacilli bacterium | reverse complement strand
TATTTACTGCCTCATAAAATAATGGAAGTGACTCTTCCTCATTATAACAAGGAACTACTATTGATATTTTTTTCATAACTATCTCCCTCATTCATGATATTAGTATAACATGGATATAAAAGTATGTAAATTACACATGACGAAACCAAGTATTTTTATAATGATTTCTTTTTAGTAGTAACTTTTTTTTCGCGACGTAATAACATTAAATGATAACGATATACAAAAAAGAACATAATAGCTTCAATAATCATTGATATAGTATAAGCATATAAAGCATTAGAAACATTATTTTGAACTAATGCAAGTGATAAAATAAGTGTTATAACAAATGCAAGTGATAAAATAAGTGTTATAACAAATGATGATATACATAAAATAATTTGAATGTTTATTTTTCTCATTATTGTTAATATAGTTGAATATACCGCTATTATCCCACTTGCTATTCCGGCAATAATTATTAATGAAAGGGTAATCTAAAGGCCGTTAAATTAACTCCATATATGAAGCCTAAAACTTCGGGCCCCATAAAATATGCAATGAGTGAAAGTCCAATTCCTATAACAATTAAAATCAAATTTAAATAACTAATATCTTTATTCATTTCTTTTATTTTATAGTCATAATATAAATTTGATAATTTATTTATAATTGGTTGAACTAAAAATTGTGTAAATACCGCAAGAACACTTGCGGGCATTATTAATATTCCAAACTATATTGGGGTTAGTAATTATCTTTTTTATTTTATCAATTTAATTCCTCCAACTATAATCACATAAAAATTAAAACATGTTATTAATAACTTTTCTACTCTCTTATTATACCTTAAATATACAAACAATAATAGTAAATAAACCTGCTCTTTATAGTTCCCCAAGAAATATTTTTTTAGCTGTTTTTGATTTCTCAATAGAAGTTGTTAAATAAAGACAAATTAATAATATTATTATACTTTCAAGTAATATATGTATATAACTAAAAGACAAACTTTTGGTTAATGGATATAAAATACTATAGAAAAAGCAACAACTTATTGTATATATACCCATTGTTTTAGTTCCTATATAACATATTGTTTTATATAAGAGATTAGATTCCTTTACATTAACTAAAATAATCTTAATAATATATAGAAAACTTACACACCCTAATATTCCTGTAACAAATCTATATAAATTGATAGCCAGTTGAAAAATAATATTTTTATTTAAAATACTAAAACCTGAAGTATAAATATAAAATTCTTTTTTGAAAAACAAAATCATTATAATATAACTAACCATAAATAATATACTTGATAGTATTAATTCTTTTTTATTTTCTTGATGTAATAATAATTGTTTATTTTTGTTAAAATAATAGCCTGCTACAAAGAAGAAAAAAGTAAACTTAAAACAATTTAAACTCATCGATATTAAGTAAATGCTATTTTTCCATAATATTGTTTTATGAATATTATCAGGTAATATCAAAAATAAAAGCAATAAAAAGATATAACAAAGTGTACGATGTCTACCAAATTTTTCTACTAATAAAACAATACCAACTGAAAATAAAAAAGCCCACAAATACCACAAATAATTAAATAAGCAATTTATATAATTAATTAAATCTTGCATATTAAAAGAAAGATGGAAATGACTATTGAATAAATATATCACTATTGACCAACTTAATATTGGTATTAGTAATTGCTTTAATTTTTTAATAATTATTTCTTTTTTATTTTTACCCTTAGCAGAATAATAAAAAAGATATCCACTTATGAGCATAAAAATGGGCATATGAAAACCATAAATAAATTTAAATAAGATATTATCAAAAAAAAATTCATTAGTAATAAAATCATTCCCACTACCATACTGAATAGCGTGACCAATGATCATTAAAATAATTACTAATCCTTTTAAACAATCAATTGTTTTACTTCTTTTAATCATAACTACCACCCATAGATATGTTTATACTGTTATATCCTATATTCATTATAGTTTAAATTAAAATTTACGTAAAGAAAAAGAGGAAAAATTCTTCTCTTTTACTTATTTTAATAATTTTATCCATTCTTCTTTAATTTTTTCTATTGAAAAATTATTAACGTATTTTAAAACAGCTTTTTGATAAACTTTTAGTCCTGTTTTATCATTAATTAGTGCAACTACTTCTTTAGCCATTTTGTCCTTATTTCTATTTGATATTAAAATACCATATTTTTTATCTTCTAATAATTCTCTTGGGCCTGATGCACAATCAAATGCTATACAAGGAAGGCCATAATTCATTGCCTCAATTAATACCAAACCAAATGCTTCAGTAAAAGACGTCATAACATAAATACTACTATCCATATAGTAATTGTATTGATCTAATGTATCAACAAAGCCTGGCATTACAATACTGTTATCTAGATGTTTTGCTTTAATTTTTAAAGCAATTTCATCTCTTTGATATCCATCTCCTAAAAGATATAATTTAATTTTTTTATCTTGCTTATGAATTAAATCAAAAACATCAATAAGATCTAAAAGACCTTTTTCCTCAGAAAATCTAGCAACAGAAATTATATTTTTACCACTAAAATTAGTATAATCCTCTGATAAAGAACCAACACAATTTGGTATATAAACACACTTTGTATGATCAAAATGTTTTTTATAATCCTTTAATAGTTCTTTACTACATAGAATTAAATAGTCAAACCTTGAAACATACTTAAATAAATCTTTTGTATATTTTTCCGTATTATGAAAATTATGTTCTGTTGCAATCGTTTTAATATGTTTATTCTTTAAATATTTATATACTAATCTATCATGAAATATTCTTGTTGTTATTAAAATATCAGTATCCAAATTTCTAATAGCTTTAATATTATATGCCTGCTCTTGATATTTAAATTTTAAACGTCTTAAAAGCTCTTTTATAATACTAAATATTTTAACTTTTTTAATTAAAACCTTAAGGGAAATATTATCAGGTTTATCATTAATTAAATAGTTAATTTTAATTTTATCAGAGAAATAAAAAGCCGGATTGTTTTGTACTTTATATGTACAAATAATATTAATATCATATTCTTCTTCTAATATCTGACATAGTGTAGATATATATTTTTCAATTCCACCAAAGCCTAAATGAAGTGCTAATATTGTTATCTTTTTCATATTTTATTTCCTTATTTTTGATTTTAAATTTATAAGATTTTGATACCATTTAAAGCTTCTGGAATTAAGTAGTTTATTATACTTATTACAAGGGTAATACATATCTATTTTTTTTCCAACCCCTGATTCATTATATGTTGCTGCAATTTTATAACAAAGAGAAGCCAGTTCATACTCGTCCACATTTTCCTTTAAATATATTTCAAGTAACTCTTTATTTCTAATAAAATTCGTTGTTACTATTGGTAAACCTTCAAAAAATTTTTGTACTGTGCAAACAGAACCTAATTGTTTTAACACTTTATAACAATAATCAATATCAGAATTGTATTTTATTCCCACTTTATGAATTTTTTCTGAATCAAAAATAATTCCTTCAAAAGGTACTGAAGAAATAATCTCAGCATTATCAACAGTACTTTCCTTAGTATAGTTATTTAAATCAGAAATAACCATTCCTTTATTAGTAATCAAAAGTTCTAATAATTGATTATTTAACCAATCTTCTGTTACTATAACTCCACTATTTATAACAGTCATAAACTTTGTTTTTACATTGTTTATGAGCTTAGTGAACTGTGACGAACATATTTCTATATTTTTCAAATTCTTAATATTATTATTTATTGGATCATGAATAATAATATTAAAATTCTTAAACGTCTGTTTACCAAGAGCGTTTATTGTTTCCATAAGTGATGTAGAGTTATCTTCATTTCTAATTATAACTGTAACTGTATATTTATTTAATTCATCAACAACTTGTTTCTTTAATTGATTGGCTTTTTCGTTTAAGATTTGTACAGTATCATTATAGGGAGTTCCTTGTTGAAGAAAATATGCCATTTCTTTATAAAATAAATATTCACTTCCCTCATACTCTATCTTTTTTTTCAAAGGAAATTCTTCTGCCATATGTTTCCATAACCAATTTCCTTCGTTCAGCATCTTAGGAGATGTATTACTATCCTGATTACTATGAATTCTTGTTTTAGCAAGTACTTCAGGCATATGAACAAACTCATATTTATCTAACATTCTAAACCACAGCTCATAATCTTGTACACAACGAAACTCTTCTAGAAAAGTTCCAACCTCTTGAAATGCTTTTTTAGGAATTAATAAAGTAATTCCTCCTATTGCACACCGTAAAACAGCATACATTGGTTTTTTTGCAAGCATATCATGATCTAAATGAATGGTTGACATATATTTACCTTGTGAATTTACCAATTCAAAATCTGAATATAAAATCGTATTATCATTATAATCCCTTAAAAATTCGATTTGTCTTTCAATTTTATTTGGCATATACATATCATCATGGCTTAACCATGAAAAATAGTCACCTGTCATTTTTTCAATTCCTAAATTTAAAGCAGTAGAAACACCACCATTTTCTTTTTCTAAGTAAATTATCCGTTCTTTATATTCTAATACAATTTTTCTAGTAGCTCCATCATCTTTACTACCATCATTTACAACAATAATTTCTAAATTTTGATAAGTCTGTGCAAGCGCTGTTTCAATAGCATCCCGAACATAATTTGAGCCATTATAAACTGGAATAATAATCGTAACTTTAGGATTTTTTTTCATATAAATCATCTACCTCTTTCCTAATTTTTCTTTTAGTATCTTAAACAACTTTTTCTGATCATAAAGCACTAAATTTATAGCTGTTTTTAATGGATGCCGTTTTTCCCCTAAACTAGTAAACTTTGCTAGCGTATTGTTATATTTTTTTAGCAATTCCTGAACTTCATAATTAGAATAATCAATAATATATTTTCTGTTTTTATAATAAGTCCTATTAGTTTTTAAAAAATCAAATTCTTTTGTATGACAAGTTATTAAACTGCGATTCATACAAATTAATTTTCTTTTTAACACTTCAAGATCTTTCTCTTTATTTATCTTTGGATAATGATTTTCTATTTTTTTATCTTTACGAGCATTTATTTCTGAATACATATCTTTCATTGCATTATTATATTTATTAATATCATAATGTTCAAGAACTAATTTTCTACCAAGCTCTCCCCGTCTTTGACGTTCTTCCTTATCATTTATTAACATGCTTATCGCATCCGCAAGAGCATGATAATTTTTATTTTCAACCAACACGCCGCATTCAGGGGTAAAAGTTACAGATGGCAATGCAGAATTATCAAAAACGACAACAGGTTTTTCACAAGCCATTGCTTCAATAGCCATGAATCCAAAACTTTCTCCTATAGATGGCATTAAGAAAATATCAGACAATTGATATGCTTCTAACATAGTATCACTATCTATCACGCCTAAATCCAAAATTTGATAACGTCCTTTTACAGATTTAAACATCCCTTTTTGTTCACAAGTTAAAATTGTTATTTTTAAATCTGTTTTTATTTCTTCTAAAGCTTTTAAAATATATTCTGTTCCTTTAAAGGCTTCTTGAGCTCTTAAAAACAAAACAACATTATCGTTATCTATTTTATATTTTTTACGTAGTTTCAAAGAATTTTTAGATGCTTTAAAATGATTAGTATCAATGCCAAAAGGAATAAAATGAGTTGTTTGATTTTGTAAAATTTGGCTATTTTTAACTAAATTTTCCATATATCTAGAATTTACAATCAAATCCACTTTAATATTGGCAAAAATGTTTTTTTTCAATTCCCACAAACTATGGCAATTATCATAACGCATAGGAAACAAAGTACCTAAATTTTTACAATTATTACATCCACTTTTCCATTTTTCACATTCAAACGGATGAACACATCTTCCCGTCACAAACCAAGGATCATGAAGAGAAATAACAATCTTTTTATTTTTATAAATTTCTAGAAGTGAATATAAAGAAAATCTACTATTATGAAACATATGAAAATGAATAATATCAGTTTCTTGATAAAATTTATTTTTTAAAAGCATAGGTGTTGTTAATGATACTTGTGAATGAGTCGATAATATGGAATCTTCTTGTGCGGAAGTCCTATTAACAAATTCAATTTCTCCTAATTTAGCTAATCCTAGTACGTTATTATTTTCAGAGCACTTATGAAGAACAATTTGCTTTGCAATAATATTTTTATCTTCATTTAAATATTCCATTAAATCGTATCCATTGAAACGTCGACCGATGGTATCTATATTATTAACTTCTAATATTTTCATTTATACTCCTTTTTAATATACATCAATACTTTTTTTATTTTATATTTTACTTTATTCAAATACAGAATAATCAATCTTTGAAATTTTACTCGATTATGAAATAAAAGATAATTAATTTTTTGTACTGAATTCATAGACAAGTAATTATAATATTTTATTTTCTTTTTATCTAGTGATAAAATAATACCATATTCTCTACTTAAATTGTTATTCCCATAATTTACTAAGTTCAAAGGTTGTGACTTACCATTACAAATGTAATTAACTCTAATATTTGCTTTTTTTATGCCAGCATTTAATTTACAACAAAATTCATATTCAATTTGATTATCAAATTGAAGAATTTTTTCCTTATATTTATACTTTTTTACTTTTTTATCATTAATCAAAAGTTCATAGGTTACATTTTTATCTCCTGAATAGTTTACTATATTAAAAATAAAATCAACCTTCTTACCATTATCAAGTAATTGTGACAAATAAAAATTAATTTTTCTGTAACTATCCACTTTATCTTTTTTCTTTTGAAACCATTGCAGTTCTTTATAGGCATTTTCATAAGAAAAGTCTTTCCTTACATCTAAAACAGCATCTTTAATTTTTTTTGCACTTGCCTCTGATGAAAAATAATCTTTAAATTTTTTTGATTCTAAAAACTTTTCAATAGCTTTAATATATGACAAATAATCTTTTTCACTGATATTTCTTAAATAATCATATAATTCATCATATGATTTAAAGTCTCGCTTATCAATAAAGCATTGTTTAGGAATGTATTGTTCTACATTATTAGCACCCCAATATACAGGAACAGTTTTTGCTTGAAAAGCATCAAATATTTTTTCAGAAATATAACCATTTTGATTTACAAAACTATCATAGGAAATAATGAACTTATATTCACTAAGTATTTCAATTTTTTTTGTTTGATCAATATGACCCTTTAGAACAGTTTTAAATTCATCTGTCCATAACATTCCATATAAGTCAAATTCATCTGAACATTTTATCATAAAATAACGTGCCGCTTCCTCACGTTTTGAATAAATTGCATGTTTATGATTTTTAATATTGTGATGATTATAATAATTACTAGTATTACATGTATTTAAATTACCAATAATTTGGTCAACACCAGTATTATTGGTAATCATTGTCAAAAATTTTCTAGAATTAAAATCATGTTTATAAGGCAGTTCTTTTGAATAAAAATTAGCAATATTTCCCTTAATAATATTTTTATGATTTATTAAATCATCATTATAAGTAATTACTTTATTAAATATTTTAGATAAACGTTTGATTCCATGTGTTGAATGATTTTTACAATGTCCTGTTGGAGGTTCATAATCAATATAGATAGTTTTATGAAGTAAACGTTGATAATAAAGCTCCCACATTTTATCGATATTTTTATAAAATAAATTATCAAAAAAAATACAGTAGTCCGCATCTTCTATTTTTAGAAGATCATCCGTATGTATTTCAATTTTATCTTCTGCTAATAGTTTTTTTAATGAATACTCCCAGTTGCCCAAATCATTTTTAAAAATAATATCATTTTTAGGTGTCCCTATCCAGGGAACATAACATATTTTTTTTGTTTTATTCATAACAACCTTCCTTATCTTATTCTCTTAATATTTAGTGTTAAATACCTTTTTAATTAATTTACTTTCATAAAATAAGTATCAGGGTGATTTAAATCAAATAACTCATTACACCAAATAAATAATATCATTTCATCAGTTCCGATATTTTCAATATTATGAGTATATCCAACTGGTATGGTTACTACTTTTATTTCTTCATCATTAACAATGAATTCTATTTTTTCATCACTATCAACCTTTTTAAAACTTATTTTAGCTGTTCCTTTAATTACAATAAATCTCTCCATTTTGGTATTATGATAATGATTTCCTCTAACTATTCCCGGTTTAGAAAATGATACAGAAAACTGCCCACTATCAACAGTTCGAACAAGTTCTGTAAAGCTTCCTCTTTCATCTACATTTTTTTTAGTAGAAGTTACCATCTCTTCTAATGGTACATAACTAATATAAGTAGCAAAAAGCTTTTTAATAAACTCATCTCCTGTTCTAGGGGTATATATAGAATGAGTATTATCATAAAATGATTGAATTAACTCAGCTAAACTTTGTAATGATATTTTAATAGTTTTTATTATATAATTAGGTTCTTTATTCTTAATTGTTATTTTATTATCTATTAGTTTTATAAATTCTTCACATATATCATCTATATATACAAGTTCTAATTCTTTGTTAGGGTCATTAATTTCTATTGGAATATGGTGAGCAATATTATAACAAAATGTTGCAACAACTGAGTTATAATTTGGTTTACACCATTTGCCAAAGACGTTATGAAAACGATATATAATACTGTTTTCATAATTATTAATAATATAATCCTCAGCTTGTTTTTTACTCTTTCCATAGTCATTGTTCAAATCAGCTTGTATACTTGATGAATAAACAAAAGGTATTTTCTTATTAGCCTGATTTAACAAATTAATAAGTGATTTAGTTAAATCACTATTTCCCTGATAAAATTCATCAATACTATTAGGCCTATTAACTCCAGCTAAATGAAAAACAAAGTCTATACTATCAATTTGATTTTCTATTTCTTCAAATTTATTATCTTTATCAAATTCAACAATTTCACAGTCTTCTCTTTCTCTTAAATAAACTAATAAGTTTTTCCCTACAAAGCCATTAGATCCTGTAACTAATATTTTCATAAACAACTCCTTATGTTTTTTAATTAAATAAATCTAATTTTAATAACAATTTTTTCATTCCTTCAACATCAAGACGTTTAGTGTTATGTGAATTATACTCTTCTACTGTATCTAATTTTTTATTTCCATTAGAAGTATATTTTTCATAGTTAAGAGTCCTATTATCAGCCGATACTTGATAATATTCTCCTAAATCAGTAGCATTTAGCATTTCTTCTTTAGTCACTAAAACTTCATAAAGTTTTTCTCCGTGTCTTGTCCCTATATTTTGAATTTCAACATTACTTTTCATTAATTCTTTTACAGCTTCTGCTAAAACGTCAATAGTCGCAGCTGGTGCTTTTTGAACAAATAAATCACCTTGTTTACCGTTTTCAAAAGCATAAATAACTAAATCAACTGCGTCATCTAAAGTCATCATAAAACGAGTCATCTCCGGATTAGTTATAGTTAATGGTTTATTTTTTTCGATTTGCTCTTTAAATAAAGGGATAACTGATCCTCTAGATGCCATAACATTTCCATATCTTGTCCGACAAATTACTGTTTGTCCTTCTTTTAAATCTCTTCCTTTAGCTACAGCTACTTTTTCCATCATAGCTTTGCTCATTCCCATTGCATTAATTGGATAAGCTGCTTTATCAGTACTTAAGACAATTACTTTTTTAACATTTTTCTTGATAGCGGCATCAATTACATTGTTGGCCCCAAGAATATTTGTTTTTACTGCTTCTACAGGAAAAAATTCACATGAAGGTACTTGTTTTAATGCTGCTGCATGAAAAACAAAATCAACTCCATCCATAGCACTTTCAATACTACTATAATCTCTTACATCTCCTATATAAAATTTTATTTTATCATTAGCATATTTTTTACGCATATCATCTTGTTTTTTTTCATCTCTTGAAAAAATTCTTATTTCTTTTAAATTAGAAGTTAAGAATCTTCTTAAAACAGCATTCCCAAAAGAACCTGTTCCTCCTGTTATTAATAATACCTTGTCTTTAAACATATCTAGTTTTTCCATTACTACTTCCTACTTTCTGTTTTCTTTTTTGCTTTAGCTTCTTCTTTTTTACGTTCAATACTCTCTTTTTGAGTTTCACCCATTTGTTCTAAATAATAAGCATCACATACTGTTTTAGTATCCCCTACCATTTTAATGCATCCATGTTCTAACCAAACAACTTTATCACATAATTCTTGAATAGAACCAAGTGAATGAGAAACATATAAAACTGTTGTTCCACCTTTAATCATTTCCATCATTTTATTCTTACTTTTTTCTTGGAATTTAATATCTCCCACCGACAGAATTTCATCGACAATTAATATTTCTGGATCAACTATTGTTGATATAGAAAAAGCAAGTTTTGCAACCATTCCAGATGAAAAGTTTTTAACCGGTACATCTAAAAAATCTCTCAACTCGGAAAATTCTACAATTTCATCAAATTTGTTTTCTAGAAATTTCTTTTGATAACCAAGAACAGCTCCATTTAAAAATATATTTTCACGCGCAGTAAGTTCCATATCAAATCCTGCACCTAGTTCAATCATAGGAGCAATTCCACCACCAACGGTGATGGTTCCAGTTGTCGGTTTCATAACACCACTAACAACTTTTAACATTGTTGATTTACCTGCTCCATTACTTCCAATTAATCCAACTACTTCTCCTTGTTTTACAGAAAAGCTTACATCTTTTAATGCCCAAAAATACTCTTTTTTAGCCTTTTTTTTGAAGCTAAAAATAGACACAAATAATTGCTTAAAAGAAAAGTTCTTTTCAATTCCTAAATCAAATTTCATTGAAACATTTTTAATTTCTATCATAATTGTTTCTCCTTCTTATGCGTAATAAATAAACTTATCTTGTTTCTTCTTAAATATTAATGCCCCAATTCCTAATGTTCCAAATGCTATAAGTCCCATAACTGCCATGGTTGTAATTGAAGGCCTTGCACCGTGTAATATAATTGACCTTGCTGCATTTATAAGTATAAAGAGTGGGTTAAATTCCATAATCTTTTGGGCAAAAGCAGGTAAAATACTAACATCGTAAAAAACAGGGGTTAAATAATTCCATATGGTTATAACTATTCCATATATATAAAACATATCTCTGAAAAAAACAGATACACATGATAATATTAATCCAAGTCCCATCGTAAAGACAACCATACATATAAATATATATGGTAATAAAATATACCAAATATTTATTACACATTTTGTCCCCTCAGCGGCACTTCCGGTAAATAATATTATGACTAATAATGGTATTAACGTTAACAAAAAGTTTATTCCTACAAATAAACATTTTGAAATAGGAAATATATATTTTGGAATATATACTTTTGACATTAAAGCAAAATTTGAAACTACGGATGTCATAGCTGAATTTGATGCTTCACTAACATAGTTAAACATAATTAATCCAGTCATTAAATAGACTAGATAATTGACTCCTTCAACTTTAAATTTAAACATTTGTGAAAAAACTAAAGCCATTACTGCCATCATTAAGATTGGATATAATAAACTCCATAAAACACCCAGAACACTTCTTTTATATTTTACTTTAAAATCCCTTGAAATTAATTGTTGCATTAAGAATGCATAGTGTTTAAAATTACCAATTATATTTTTAATTACTTTCATACCTTCTCCTCTATTTCTAAAATATTATACAATAAATTTTTAAAATAAATTTATTATTTTTAACAATTCTTTTTAAGCAAGACTGCTCTTTATAATATTTATTTGTTCTCCATTTAGGATTATAATCATTTAAATATTTATATCCTTTATCAATAAAGTCATTCCTAATTTTACTGTTTTTTTGATTTCTTTGCTGTAACATATACATAGTTATTTGTAATATATTAAGAGCCTCTAATTCTAAAGCAGCATCGTAATCTTTATAACTATTGTTAACAATTTTCATAATTTTAAACATATCATAAACTCTTTTATCAACAACTGTTGTCTCACTGTTATCATGAATTCTATAACAATAAAGACACTGATCAATATGTCCGACTTTCCTTGCATAAGAAACTGTTTTAGCTACAAAAGGCATATCTTCATATTTTAATTTTTCATCAAATAAAGCTTTACTTTTCACTACTAACTCATGTTTAAATATCTTAGTACATGGTCCATAGTCAATTAAAAAAACCAGTTTAGGATTAGTTTTAACATTACAGGATGGAAATTTATTAGTATAAAAAGGAATATCCGTTTTTCCGATTTTATCATAATGCCCAGTCACAATATCAAGTTTATTTTGTTTTGCAAAATCATAATACTCATTATACATATTAAGTTTTACATAATCATCCGCATCAACGAATCCCAAATATTCTCCAGTTGCTACTTCTATTCCTATATTTCTTGTTTTTCCAATACCTTGATTAACTTTATTATATATACCTGTTATTAAATTTGGATATTTCTTTTGAAATGACAAAATAATATTCTTACTATTATCAGTACTAGCATCATCAATAACAATTATTTCAATATCTGATAATGTCTGATTAACTAAGGAAGTTAAGCATTCATCTAATTCTTTTTCTTTATTATAAACAGGAACAATTATGCTTACTTTTTTCATATCATCATTTCATTTCCTTTCCTTGTTATTATACTATTTATTCTTTTTAAACACAAATAATTTGCTTAAAATATAATTACCCACTATAACAATTACCTGTGAAAGCAATTTCATTATTTTATCATTTAGATGTAATAATGTTACTCCAAGTAACATTATTAACATATCCATTACTAAAGTTACAATCCTTGAGGTAACGAAACTTGTTGCTTCTTTAACCTTATTCTTATTTTTACTTTCAAATACAAATAATCTATTAGTAATATATGCAAATATTACACTACAAATCCATGATATAATATTTGCTATTTGAAGTTGTAAAGCATTATTTGGATTTAAAACAGTATATACTAGTCCATAGTACACAACTAAACTAACTAGCGTTGTTAAAACCCCAAAGATTAAATATAAAATAATTTCCTTATTCTTATTAAATAATTTAATAATTTTATCTTTCACGCTTAACTCCTCTACTTCTTCAATATAATTATCAATTATATTAATAACATTTTTTGTATTACTAATATATTTTTTAGGTATAAATGTTTTAATTTTACTAAGTGTCTTATCCAATTTATTTAAATCTCTTAATTCCATTATATATCCATCTTTGGCAAATTCTTCAACAATCTGCTTTTGATGATCATTAGTGTGTTCTTTATATTTTGCAAGTCGTGGAATAGCAATTACTTTTTTTTCATTAGTTAATCCTGTTAATATTGAACCAACTCCTCCATGAGTTATTAATAAATCACATTTTTTTATTAATTTATCAAATTCATCAGTAGAAATTAAATCAAATGTTTTCATATATTTAGATTCATATTTAGTAAATCCAGCTTGCACAATTACTTCATCTTTTATATTACCTTTTATTATCTGTTTTTCAATTGCTTTAAGTAGTCTTTCAAAACTCTTATCTTGTGTTCCAAGTGTTACTAATATCATTAGTAAATCCACCCCCCATAAACTGCTTTAGGATATAGTTTTAGCATATCTTTCCATTGGACAATAAATAGATCGGCAAAATGATATACAAGCCTTCCTGTTATGGTTTTAGAGTTTATATTAGCAAATGTTTCAATATAAATTATTTTACTTCCAAATATCTTACCAATACAACACATTGGCCCTGCCGTATGTGCCCCCGTTGTAATAATGAATTTTGGTTTTATTTTAAAATAAAAATAAAGGCTTTTAATACAATTAACTAATAATTTAAATGGATATAAAACAAGATGATCCTTACTTCCATAAATTAAATAATTTACTTTATTAGGATATATCTTTGATAATTTATCATTGGATTTTGTTTTTTCAGTAATAATATGATAATCATATTTATCAAACATACTTTTAAGTTGCATCATTTCCGAAAGGTGTCCACCAGTACTTGAAATAAATAATACTTTTTTCTTTTTCATATTATCCTCTTTTCTTTAAAATTCTCATCCAATCTTTTTTTATAATATCAGGTGTATATTTTAAACTTGTCATTCTTCCCTGATTTCCCATTTCTATCCTTTTATCTTTATCGTTTATTAATTCAATTATCTTATTAGCCATTTCTTCTTTATTTCTATTTTCAATTAAATAACCGTTTACATTATTTCTAATTAAATCATTTGCCCCCTCAGCTGAATCAAATGCAACACAAGGTATTCCATATGACATTGCCTCTAATAAAACTATCCCAAATGATTCTGTAACAGATGACATTACATATATAGAAGAATCTTTTAATAGTGTATTTATGTAATCCTTCTTTTGATATCCATGAAGTTTTATATAACCAGACATTTCTTTTTCGAAGATTCTATCTCCTAAAAGATTTTTTTGAGCTCCATCTCCTATTATATCTAATGTCCAATTCGGTTCTTTATCATTAACTAATTTCATTACATCAAGTAAATCCTCATATCCTTTTTCTCTTGATAATCTTCCAATCGAAATTATTTTATTTTTAGTAAGTGATGATGTCTTATCGGGTATTTCATCAATTATATTGGGGATATAAACACATTTACATTTATATGGTTTTAATGGTTTTTTATAAAAAGCTCTAAGTGAGTCAGATACTAATACTAAATAATTTAAATCTCTAGCCGATTTAATTATTTGTTTAGCATAGTTCAAATCGCCATGATAATGATTATGCTCCCAACCTATTTTTAATGCTTTACCACGTCCATAATAACCAAGCCAAGTATTAAATAAACTTCTAGTTGAAACAATTATATCAGCATCGCTATTTTTAATTGCTTGTATCATTGTATAACGGCGTAAAAACAAAGTCATGATTCCATTATAAGTTTCTTTTAAAAATTTAATTAGTCTTAACTTTTTAATTGCATTTTTCCATTCTTGTTGGTTAGGTCTATATTTTGTAATAAGATAATTGATTTTAACTTTTTTATTTATTGGGAAAACTGATGCATCGTATAATTTATAACTAGAAATGATTTCAACATCATATGTATCAGAAAGCATATTTGCTAATGCTACTATTGATTTTTCAACTCCACCATATCCCAAATGTAACGCTAAAATTGTTAATTTTTTCATGTTTACCACCTATATCTATTATAAGTTATAATGCTTTTTTAGTAAAGAAAAAGAGCATAAAAAGCTCTACCTTGAATATAATGAAATATCTTATTTTATAATCATTTTTTCACTATCATAAGTAATATTCCTATTAGAATTAAACTTGAACCCATTATTTTTTGTAATGTTATAGGTTCTTTAAAAATAATAAATGCTGTAATCATCAATAGTATATATACTACTGCCACCGTTAATGGTGAAATAAAAGATAAATCAAATCGATTTAATAATACTGTGTATAATAAGAAGCTGATTCCATAACACATAAAACCAATTAACGTGATCCAAGAAACATTTACATTTACAAAAGGTACTGTAAACAAGGCTTTAATATGCTCTAATCCTCCATACTTTAACAGTGTTGAACCACCTACTGCAAATATAACATATGATATTATCAATACTACATTCATACTACTTATTCACCTTATTTATAATATCATTCATAGATATTACTGTTTCTCTTCCTCTTTCAGCCTGTATACTTAAATCGTATTTGTTAGTTACTATACCATCAATAAATTTTTTCATAACAACATTCTGTCCATACAATAATTTTCCAAAAACCATTTTAAAACCGTTTTTGAAAAATCCCCACCAATATTGGAATGTATAAGATAAAGAGTTAGATAAAATATCCTTACTCAAATGCATATTATCAGTCTTTTGTTTAATTAAAATATCCTTAAAAAAATCATAAATATATATTTCTTTTTCAAAACTAACCATGTAATACCATTCACAAATAGGTGAATCAAAATTAAGCATCATATGAATAGGAACATTACATGACTCTGCATCAACATTCAAAGTAATAGGAGTAGCGGTTTTAATATTATCATATACAGCGAAAGCATTATTAATTTCTAATTTACCTAAATGTCTTTGTAATAAGTAAATAAAATGAGCTGCTTCATCATAAAATAAACCTAAAGGTAATTCATTATACCATTCTGGCAAACGTCTATTTTTATTTGTAAATTGAACTTCTGTTATTGAAGTTATGTTTCCACACTTCTTGCTATCGATTATATTTGTTAGCTTTTGCATTTGGTCAGCATATTGAAAATTATGCATTACACAAAACTGTCTTTTTTTTAGTTTAGCTAACTTAATTAATTCATCGCATTCTTCCTTGTTCATCATCATTGGCTTTTCTACTAACGTATGTTTACTAAGACTTAAGCAAATTTTAGCTAATGGATAATGTTGGTTTGGTGGTGTCCCAATAACTACTGCATCAACAGTTTTAAACCATTCACATTTTTTTAACTTTTCAATATCATTTTCAGGGTCATCAATAACTAATTGATTCGGAATATGCCATTTTGAAACAGTTCTATCAATGCTTTTCTGTCTATTACTAATTACACCAATTATATTTACATTTTTTAAACTTTTAAGTGCCGGAATATGTCTGGTATTTGAGATGTTACCGCCTCCAACAATACAAACATTTATAATATTATTTTCCATTTTTTATATTCTCCAATTCTTTATCAACTATCTTTGCTGTAATTTTCCATGTAAAATCATCAACAATTCTTTTATGTATATTTTTCTTTAAGGTACTAATTAATTGTGGTTTAGTAATTAATTCTTCTATTTTTTCTTTTAAGCTATCAATATTTTCAAGGCAAATTAGCCCATACTTTTCGTTGTTAATTACTTCTATCGTTCCACCTCGATCAGTAGCAACGATTGCACAATTCATTAATCCAGCCTCTAAAATTGCTGTAGGTAATCCTTCTGGAAACATAGAGGGATGTATAAATATATCAGTACTATTATATAATGACATTATCTCATTATATCCTAATTTACCCACAAAATAAATTTTTTTTGATTTATATTTATCTTTTAATTCAGATAAAATTGGTCCGTCTCCTGCAATTACTAAACAAATGTTATTATACTTTTTTTCAAGTAAGGTAAAAGCATCTAATAATATATATATACCTTTTTCTTTTATTAAACGTCCTGCAAAGGTTAAAACCGTTTTCCCTTTAAAATTAATATTATATTTTTTATCTTTAAATAAAGAAAAAGCTTTATCATCTATTGAATTATAAAAAACACCAGATGCTTCTATTCCAAAGTGCTTTAGCCAATTATTACATCTTTGTGAAACACCGTAAAAATGTTTAACATATTTTTTTAAATTATAAGTAAGAAAATGTTCATATATACCACCAAAGTAGTCAAGAACTCTATTATTTACAGTAAAGTGATTACTTCCATGTTCAATTAATAAAACTGGAATATTGAACTTATGAGCCATTTTTGCTCCAATCATGCTTGTTAAATGAAATCTTGTATTGCATATAATATAATCAAATTGTTCCAATTCAATTTTATGATACAATTTAAACCATTCTTTATTTTTTTTAGGTATCGGATATCTTTGCTTTGCCATTTTACAAATTGGTAATCTATATATATGGCGTCTTCCTATTTCCTCACTGACTAAATTATCATGATTACTTGTAATTATTGTAATATCATACCCCAATATTTTCAATTCTTCAGACAGCTTTTCAGTGTACCTTTCCACTCCTCCAAGATGTGGCAAAAAGTATCCTGTAAATATTCCTATTTTACCCTTTGATTTCATTATATTTCCTCACTTTTTTTGTATATTATTCTTATCATCATACACTCAATTATCAGACATAATTGTTATAGACATTAATCTAGAAGTTTATTTAAAAGGTTGTTTATGATATTTAAATAATCATTTGTTAATATAATTTTATTTATTCTTTTCTTTTAATAATGCAATGTTTTGGCCTAATTCACATATTTTAATATTTTGTTCGGCAATTTGCCGACTATGTCTAAACACAATTAAAACTAAATATATAATGCAAAATAATAAAAATAATGCAGGTGCATCGTTGACTCCTACTAATTTTGAAACAATATCTATTATATGTGGAAAAATAGCTAAAATTAATATACAAAAAGCCCCTACTACCCAGAAAAAACTTTCTGCTATTGATATTTTCCCTTTCCGAACTAAATTTATAATTAATATAAACAATACAACACCAATAATAATATATAATAATCTATTCATGATCAGCACCTCTTCTAAATATATTTCTTATAAAAAGAATTGTTATTGTATAAAAAATTCTTACCATATATTTTATAGGCTTAATAATTCCACTATGCATACTTTTTCCTGTATTACTCTCTTTCATTATAACAGGAATTTCTTCAATTTTATAGCCTTCATATAACATTTCTATAATAAGATTAGCATCTGGATATTCAGGGTATTGCCCTATAGCAGCATATTTTTTTATAACCTTTTTATTAAAACACTGTAAGCCACTAGTAGGATCAGTTATATTTTTATGGCATAAAATTTTAATCGTTTTTTGAAAAAGAAATGTCCCGATTTTTCTGAATAGTGGATGATGATAGTCTGTTTTTTTTAAAAATCTTGATCCTATTACAATATCACAATCATTTTTAATAATATATTCATACATTTTTTTAGCTTCTTTAGCTAAGTGTTGGCCATCTGCATCAAATTGAATAACATAATCATAATTATTTTCATAAGCATATTTTATACCTGTTTGTACAGCCATTGCATATCGCATATTAAACGGTGGAGTTAAACAGATAACTCCCTTTTCCTTAATAATTTTCAATGTATTATCTGTTGATACATCATTTGTAACAATTATGTCCGCTTCTATAAACTCTTTTCTAATGGAATCAATTACCTTGCCTATATTTTTTTCTTCATTGTAAGCGGGAATTACAAATCCAACCTTATTTTCCTTTTTCATACTTTTACCACCCTTTTAATATATTTAGACTATTACTTCAAACAAATTTGTAAATAAATTTTCTATTTTTTTATTGACTTTATTTTAGAAACAACTTGTCTCATAGGTTTAGTTATTTTCCAACTTTTACTGTTAATAATATTAACTAATTCATTATTAAGTTTTTTTACAGAATTATCTAGATTTTCTATGCCTATTAGCTGATTTCTAATTATTTCATCTAATTCAGATATTTTTCTTAAATGATTATTAATCGTTTCAGTTTGATTATTAATCGTTTCAGTTTGATTGTTATTAATTCTGTTTAAATCACTAATAACATTTTTCTGTTTATTGCAACAATCTTCTTTAGTTTGTATGGCATCTGCTATATTCTGATCTAATGTCACTATTTTATTTTTTTCTTCAAAAACAATTGTTTTAGAATGTTTTGTTTTTTCTAAAACAAATATATGTTGATAATTAAAAATGTCTTCTTGATTTTTTAGTAGTTCAATAAAATTAGGGTATTTATCATATCTTTTAATTATATCTTCAGGTACAATTATTGTACTTTCAATATATTTACAAAGATATTTATTACATTGACATTCATTAATTTCATTTATCATTTTTTGAAAAGAATTTTTAGTGAAAAATCTAATATGAGTACTATCAAGAAGTCCAACATTTGAATAATCAAAATTTCCTCTCATTAACTCTAGTAAAACAGAAATATGATTTATGTTTGGTATACTTATTAGTACTTTACCATTTTTCTTTAATAGATTCCAACAGTTAATGATAGCTTGTGCTGGATCGTATAAGTGCTCTAAAACATCTCCAAAAATAATGTAGTCATACTTGTTATATAATTTCTTGTCTTCCCTTTTCATTTGAATATCAAAGATAAACATGTTCTTATATGCACCAGTTTTTACAGCAATTTTTCTTGAGGCCTCATCTAGTTCTATCCCATCAACAGTGCATTGCATACTATCATTTAAATATTGTCCTAAAACGCCCTCTGCACATCCTATATCTAAAACTGTTGTTTTAGGAGTAATTTGTTTTACAATAGATACATGAGAATCATTAGCGTTTTCACTAAAATTAAAAACATAGTTTTTCAAATATTCTTTTTTAGAATCTAAAATTATTCTATTTCTATTCATATATTTCAATTGAGTATCCTCAATTTTATCTCCTTTCACATAAATTATTAATTGTGTTCTATACAATCATTTTTGGCTTTTCTATTTCTAGTCACAATATAATAAATCAAAAATATCATTCCTAAAATACTTGTAATCAACATAGGTACAGAATAGCGATCAATGAAAGCACCTGTAACTGCATGCATTAATACATGTAAGAAACTGTATGTTAGTAAAATGAAAGTAAATTCCAGGACTTTACTTCTAGCATTTTTCCTATTTATTATAACCATTACTGTACTAAACAACCAAGCAAATGGTAATAAAACTAATATTAGTTTAAATAAAATATTAGCGGGAGTACATAATAATTGATATATATAAAGGAATACTGTGCTTGGGGAATTATTTTGTCTATAATTATTTACTCTAGCTTGCATTTCATTAGTCATATAAAAAACATTTTCAACAGGTTGATAAATCCTATAACCAATAGAATATATTTCATTATTAAAAGTCAAATCAATTTTTCGTATTTTCTGATAACTTACACCATCTATCGTTGCTATAGGATAAATATTACTGATTGCTAAATAATTAGCAACATATGATTCTGCTACCAAAACCGGATGTTTAAAAATAGTTTTAATCCAAAAAGTAACATAACTTTTAGTACTTATTTTATCATCATATGATGCTATTAACATTTGGTCTATAATATTTTTTTTATTATCAGTGACATTTACAATTTTGTATAAATCCGGATTATCTAATATCAATTGTTTCTCTTCTTTATTAAAATATTTACTATTAGTAATTCTGTCAATCTCATAATATTCAGTTGAAGCAAGTTTACAGTGATCCACAGCATTAAAAAGTTGTGCACCTAACATACTTCCAGAGTCTCTTCCAATACTATTATCTGTCCCAATATAGTTTAAAAACATAGACCACATTGAAAGAGATATAACAAAAATGAACATGCAAGTCATAATAGCACCTAATCGTTGTATAATATTACTTACATTAAATTTCTTAACTATTGAAATAAATGCAGCTGCTATCATTGGAAATAATGTAGTCGAAATATACGGTTGTTTCAAAAACCATGAAAATATGAATAAAATTGAAAAGACTATTATAAAAACAACATATTTTGCTTTTTCCTTATTAAAATCTATACCTAACCATAAATAACTTAAATAACATGAAACAACTGAAAGTGTCATTGCTATAAATTCAGTTAACAAGGCATGATAGTAACCAAATATAATTGGATTTAATATTATTATTAATAGTGTTGCAAAAGTTAATACTTTCTTTTTCTTTTGTGATTCATCAAAAACTTCATTACATATTTTGTGAACAAAGAAAAGCATAATAATATAATATATAAAACTATTAATTAAAAGTCCCTGAACTGTTTTGCCAAACAAAAAGTTACTAATATAAATTAGTAAAGGAAAAGTTGGTCCCCGTACGATATCCCAACTATTCCATGGTAACAATCCCTCAAATATTTCAACAAAAGAAAAATAATGGGCAGTGTCCCAAGTGATGGTAACGGAAAATGAAAAATATATAATTATCAATAACAATACGCATAAAATTACCTTTTTATTCTTCTTTAACATAGTTTTTACCTTCTTTCATTAATGCTGATACATATTATATAAATTAGTAATTATCTTTTTTAATTTTCTTTTTATACCTTTTGGAGTGATTTTAGCTAACAAATATGTTTTTCTTCTTATTTTACTTTCGTGAAAACAATTTGCACACATAGCATTGTTTATTATTTTTTCTTCATTAGTTAAACTTAATTTTCTAACTACGTATTTATTTTCTGTTTCAAAAAATTCAATATAGTTCTCAATCACATCATCATAATCAAATCGTTTACTTGTTTTTTCACAATTCTTTTTCATTTTATTAAATAGTTCATCATCACTTAATAAAATATCTAATTTATTTATAAAACTATTAGAATTATTAACATCTTGAATAACAAAACCATTTAGATTATCTTCCATATAATCTAAAATCCCAAATGAATTTGAAACTATTGGTATTGCACCTGCTGTCATTGCTTCCAAAGCCATTAAACCAAAGCCTTCATTTAGTGATGCATCGATATAAATATCAGTTTCTTGCAATATACTATAAATCTTGCTTCTACAATGTGGTCCTAAATATTTATTCACTGTTATTGTTTGATTTTGATTCAAAGGAAAACAAATATATTCATTCATATAGACTATATTAATAGTTAAATCTCTATATTTATTAATTATTTTTCTCAAAATATCAAGTAATAACCAATCACCCTTCATATTACTATTTCTTAAAACCATAGTGATTGTCTTTGCCTTACTATTATTATTTTTTAAATGTAATAAATCGTATGGAATACCATTTTGTATTAATGTTGATTCTCTATCAAATACACTTTTTAATTCATCTTGAAGATAATGCGAAATGCTAATTAATCTTTGAGGAAATTTATAAGCTAAATCTACAATTCCATAAACATTACCATTTTCAAATAAATTTTCATAACCTTGAATAAACGATATTAATTCTATTTTTTTTTCGTCAGCAATTTTTTTTGCCAAATAAGTCGATGAATAAATAGTCGAAACAATTCTTTTAACCTCTGTTTCTTTAATCTTACTATAGTTAATAGGATTAAAAAGCATTATTTCTTGATAATTAGTAATATTATTATATAAGATATTACAACTAACATTATTAATGACTAAAAAGTTAACCATGTCTACAACAACGTGTACTCCTCCTGCATTTTGAACTAGGTCAGGTAAATATATCAAAGTATCTGCACAAATTTTTTTGTCTGATTCTGAAATATTAGATTCAATATATTTAATGGGATCATTTTCATTATATTTTTCTAATTCTTTATCATATTGCTTTTTCCATCTTGAAAAAAATAAATCTCGATTATGATTTAAACGTTCTTGTTTACTTTTTGAAGCACCAAAAGAGACCTCAGATTTATGAAATACATAAGTATCAATTGCTACTTTGGCACTAAATCCTTTGAACATAGCTTTAAATTGATAATCAGTTTCTTCACCATATCCAGTTCCATAAGCTTCATCTAAACAGCCTACTTTTTTAAGACATATTTTACTTATCATCAAGCAATTGCCCACAACTGTACAAGCATCAAAAGTCTTACCTTTAAATTTCTTTTCTAATAAGCTATTCATTTGTGTATATGTGAAACCATCAAACAAATTTAAGCTTAAATTAGCAGCATTAGATGATATGGGGCAAATAAGTCCGATTTTTTTATCATTTTCCATATGTTCAATCAATTTAGGAATAGTATTTTTTGATAATAAACAGTCTGTATTTAATAATAATACATATTCTGCAGTCGATTTTTCTAATCCTTTATTACAAGTTTTAACAAAACCTAAATTGTTGGTATTTGTTTCAATTTTAATTAACTCTTTATATTTTTTTGATAAGTTATCCAATAAAATTTTAGTTGGTTGATCCGAGCAGTCATCAATAATAATAATTTTCCCTATTGAATCCTTGGGTGTATTCTTTATTAACGCATAAACACAAAATTTAACCCATTCAGGAGAATTATAAACAGGTATTATTATATCACACTTTTTCATTATACTTTCCCTATTAACTTGCTATGCAAATTATCTTTCATATTTTATTTTTTATTTTAATATCAAAGATAATTTTCACTCTTTGACAATAATATTTTCTATAAAGTATACAACATATAATATAATTAAGGTAATCTTATTTGTTATAAAAAGCAGCGCTTGTTCAATAATATTTGCATGATTATAATTTTTTTGAAAATATGCTTGGCTTTTTTTTAATACTTTATATTTATTTATTTTTTTAACACTTTTGTTAATTGAAACAGAGTGTCGATGACTGACTTTTATTTTATTACTTACAAGAATTCTTAAGTTTAATTGTTTTACTTTAGAGCCCAAAATATTTTCTTCATAAAATAGAAAAACATTTTCATTAAAATAACCCATCCGCTCAATTATACTAGATTTCATTAGAAAAAAGCATCCAGAGACAGCCTCTACTTGACTAAATATCTTCTTATAATAGTTTTCCTTGTAATCTAAAAACTTAATTTTAAAATAGCGATGAAAATAAGGAAAATTCATTAAAACATCAATCATTGGACTTGGAATTTTCCAACCTCTGTTTTTCCTTGTACCCTCA
>JAVWDK010000004.1:0-28795 GCA_036642175.1 Bacilli bacterium | reverse complement strand
AAACAGAACCAGAAACACCAAATGGTAAAAGAGTAAGTGCTTATAGTAATTAAATTAATAATATATACCAATCAAATAAAATATATATTAATATTCCAGAAATTAAAGCATGAATAATTCGTGCTGTTAAAAACGGCAAATATTTTATTTTTGTATCACTGATAATACTAATTATTTGAAGATGCACAGACATTCCTCCAAAGGAAATAATCATTGTTGATAAGATAGTTTTAAGTTTTAATGGAATATCTAATAAACTTACATATTTTAATCCTTGAGTCATTTCAATAAAACCATTTAAAATACTTTGATTAAAATTATTCAAATTAATATTATTATCAATAATAGTAGTAAGAACTAAAAATACTGTTATTGTACCTAAAATAAGCAATAAAGTATTAATACTATTAATAATAGAACTAGTAATAATTTTACCAAAGCTTTTATTATTAATATAATTACTAAAAATTATATTATTATTTTTACTAGGATAATAATTTCTAAATAATAGTCCAATTAGAATATTGGTAAAATAATGAATAAATAATATTAAAATTCCCACTTCCTTATTATTTAAAAATATTAACGAAATAGTTCCTAAAATAAATAAAGGATTAGAAAAATGCGTAAAAGTAAGAATCTTTGTTGCATCTTTTTCATCAATTAGTCCTTTATTAAATAATTCTTTTGTATATTTAGCACTACTAGGAAACCCAGTTACTAAACCCATAACAAAAATAAATGCACAATTACTGTTAACTTTAAATAATCGCATAAATGGTTTTAACAATTTGCTTAACATTTCAATAAAGCCATAATTAATTAAAATTTCCGACAAAACAAAAAATGGAAATAATGAAGGGAAAACATTGTTTTTCCATATCATAATAGAAAAGTTAATACTTTCCATAATTGACTTTGATTCAACTAATATTTCAAAACCAATATATAATAATATAAATATAATAATCATATTACTTAACTTTTTTTTCATAAACACTCCTTATATTTATATTCTTTATTAGAAAGGAAATATATGCTTAATAAAATATATGTTAAAATCAAAACTTTTTTAAAAGAAAACTTTATTTATATTATTTTTCTAATTTTAATCACCTGTATTCTAAATATTAATTTACCTTATTACATAAATGCCCCCGGAAAACTTATAAATGTTCAAAATAAAGTAAAAATTGAAAATGCTTATCCAAAAGAAGGCACTTTTAATATGACTTATGTTATGGAATATGATGCTAAAATAATAACTATGTTAATAGCAAGGTTTAATCGTAATTGGAAAATTGAAAAAAAATCGGATATTATTACTTCCAATGAGGATGAAAAAACTATAAATGTAAGAAATCATATTTTAATGGATGAAGGTAATCAAAATGCTATAATTTATGCATATAATTTGGCACACAAAGAAATTATTATAAATAATTCTAAAATTCATGTGACTTATATTGATGAAATGGCTGAAACAAATTTAAAAGTTGGGGATGTTATTAATAAAGTAAACGGAAAAATAGTGCATAGTAAAGAAGAAATAAAAACCATAATTAATGAAAATGATGATTTACTAAAAATTGAGACTAATAATGGGACTAAAACAGCTAAAATAAAAAAAATAGATGATACTAATAAAATTTTTGTAATGTTATCAACAATAAGCGAAATAAAAACAAATCCTAAAGTTGAGTTTAAATTTAAAAATAATGAATCAGGATCATCTGGCGGATTAATGACAACCTTATATATTTATAATTCATTAATAAAAGAAGACCTAACTAAAGGAAAAAAGATAGCAGGAACTGGAACAATTGATATCAATGGTAATGTTGGTGAAATTGGTGGTGTTACTTTTAAATTAATTGGAGCAGTAAAAGAAAAAGCAGATATTTTTTTTGTTCCAAAAGAAAATTATGAAGAAGCAATCAATTTAAAAACTAAAAATAATTATAAAATAGATATAGTAAAAGTAGAAACTTTTAAAGATTCTTTAAATTATTTACAAAGTTTTAATTAATCAATTTTGAATTTAATGAAAAATATGCTAAAATATTAGTACAGGAAGTGATTGTATGAATAGTTATATTGTTCCCATTCTTTATGCAATAATAATATTTCCCTTTATTGCAGCTATATTTACTTTGCCTTATATATTAGTACAGTATCGTAAATATGGTTCAATTCCCTCAATTAGAGTAATAATTGTTTACTCTTTTATTTTATATCTGCTATCTTCTTATTTTTTAGTCATATTACCATTTCCTACTTTTACAGAAGTAAAAAACATGACAATTGCCCGGTTTCAATTAATCCCTTTTACTTTTATTAAAGACTTTTTAAGAACAACTTCATTAGTACTGTCTAATCCAAAAACATATTTAATGGTTTTAAAAGAACCCATTGTTTACCAAGCTTTTTATAACACTTTATTATTTATCCCATTTGGAATGTATTTGAGATATTATTTTAAATGTAGTTTAAAAAAAACTTTTTTTCTTTCATTATTACTTAGTTTGTTTTTTGAAATAACACAACTTACTGGACTTTATTTCTTATATCCAAGAAATTATCGGATGTTTGATGTTGATGATTTAATAATTAATACTTTTGGTGGAATAATAGGTTATTTTCTTGCACTGATATTATTTAAGATATTTCCTAATCGTGATAAAATTGATGAAATTGCTTATAAAAACGGAAAAACCATTCCTCTTTTAAGAAGATTTATCGCGACAATTATAGATTCTGTTTTTTGTCTTATATTATCTTTTATTTTATACAAATTATTAAATAACTATCTTTTAAACAATATGATTATCTATTACTGCATTAGTATTCTTATTTATTATGTATCATTTACTTATATATTTAAAGGATATACGATAGGTAAAGCAATTTTAAAAATAAAATTAATTTCAACAATATCAGAAAAATTATCTTTATCACAATTAATTGTTCGCTTTGGATTAATATCATTTTTAGAATTTATTCCCTTATATTTAATTAAATTAATCAATTATAATGATGTTTTAAAAATAGCAAAAAGCGAAAAAGAAAGTATCTATTTTATTATTAGTTTATTTACTTTTGTATTTGTTATTTACATTTTTAAAAAATTAAAAGATATTTCAAATGGAAAACAGTTATTTTATGAAAAATTAAGTAAAACCAAAAATATTAGTACAATTGTTGATGCTTTTACTAATGAGATTGTATAGTTTTAATGATTTAAGAAAAGCAAATAAGAACTTTCACCTTTTCTTTTTCATAAAAAAAAGCTATAATTAAAAAGGATGTGATAAAATGATTTATTTAGATTATTCAGCAACAACGCCAGTCAATAATGAAATCTTAGAAACTTTTGTTAAAATATCAAATAATTTTATTGGTAATCCTAATTCATTACATAAATTAGGAATTGATTCTAAAAATTTAATTGATGAAGCAACTAATCAGTTAGCTAGTATTTTAAAAGTAAAACAAGTAGAAGTAATTTATACATCAGGGTCATCAGAATCAAATAATTTAGCACTTAAAGGAATTGCTTCCAAATATTTTAGAATGGGAAAACATATTATAACAACAGAATTAGAACATTCTTCAATTTATGGTCCATTAAGTTATTTACAAAAAAAAGACTTTGAAATTAGTTTTGTTAAATTAGATGAAAATGGTTTAGTTGATTTAGATGATTTAAAAAACTTATTAAGAAAAGATACTATTTTAGTATCTATAAATTCTGTTAATAGTGAAACGGGTGTTCTTCAGAATATTGATAAAATTAGTAAAGTTATTAAAAACAATTCATCGGCATTTTTTCATGTTGATATGACACAAAGTGTTGGTAAAATAGAAATTTCATTAGAAAATGTTGATTTAGCAAGCTTTTCTGCACACAAGTTTTATGGATTAAAAGGAATTGGATGTTTGATAAAAAAAGAAAAAGTTAATTTAGAGCCTTTAATTCATGGTGGTAAAAGTACAACGATATACCGTAGTGGTACTCCGGCACCTGCTTTAATTGTATCAATATCAAAAGCTCTTCGTCTTTCTTTAATTGATATAAAAATTAAAAATAATTATATATTAGAACTAAATAATTATTTGAAAGATAAATTGAACCAATATGATAACGTTAAAATTAATAGTACTAATTACAGTATTCCCCATATTTTAAACTTTAGTGTTCTTAATGTAAAACCAGAAACATTACAACATTCATTAGAAGAATTTGATATATATATATCAACACAAAGTGCTTGTGCAACAGGTAATATGTCTAAAGCCGTTTATGCAATTACTAAAGATGAAAAAAGGGCTTTATCAAGCATTAGAATTAGTTTGTCTTATTTAACAACTAAAGAAGAAATTAAAAAATTTTTAGAAGCATTTGATATATGTTATAAAAGGTTAACATGAAAATATTAAAGCCGGTTATTAATAACACAACCGATACGACATTAACTTTAATTGATGAAATTTGTTATAATAAAAGATATAATAATGAACTTTTAAAGTTAAATACTAAAATAGAATTTAATGAGTGTATATTTAATAAAGTAACTTTAGCATTTTCTAAAATTACTAATTCATATTTTATTGATGTCATTTTTGATGAATGTGACTTATCAAATATAGATTTTAGTTCTTCAACTTTTCATCGAGTAATATTTAGACGATGTAAGCTAGTTGGAACTGATTTTAGCAAGTGTACTTTAGAAAATGTCGAGTTTATTGATACAATTTTAAACTACAGCAATTTATCTTTTTTAAAGTTTAAAGATGTTTTATTTAAAAAATGTAATTTAGAAAGCTCTAGTTTAATAAATAGCAAATTAAATAAAATATATTTTGATGAATGTAATTTAGCTAATTGTGAAATATTAAATACAAAGTTAAAGGGAATAGATTTTACTAACTCTAATATATGTGGCATTAAAGTTAATATGAATGATTTAATTGGTATCATTGTTAATTCATTTCAAGCTCTTGATTTAGCTTTATTACTTGGTATTATAATAAAGGAGTAATTATGAAAATAATTAAAATAAATGCAATTTGGTGTTCTGCTTGTCTTATTACTAATCCTAAATTTTATGATGTTATTAAAGATTATCCTGATATTGAAGTAATTGAATATGATTACGATATGAACAATGATATTATTTTTAATTATAATGTTGGTAATATAATACCTGTTTTTATTTTATTAAAAGATGGTCAAGAAATTAGTCGATTAGTTGGCGAGAAATCTAAAAAAGAGATTATAAATTTTATAGAAAGTAGTCGGTAGTAATGAAAAAATATTTATTAGGCTTAATAATGATTATATTTTTTATTTTTCCTTTTAAGATAGAAGCTAAAGAAAAAGTGAGATTGTATCTTTTTTATAGTGATACTTGTCCTCATTGTGCTCAGGAAAAGGAATTATTGAAAAATTTAGAAAAAAAATATGATTATTTAGAAATATATAAGTATGAAGTAAGTAATAAAGAAGCTGATTCTTTAATTATGAAAGTATTTGATAAGCTAGAATATAAAACGAGTAGCGTTCCCTTTACCGTAATTGGATCACAATATTTTGTTGGGTATAATGATTCTATTGGTTATAAAATTGAGGATGCCATTAGGTATTATACCAATTTTAAACATAAAGATGTAGTAGGTGAGATACTGGAGATTGTACCTATTTTTAATGGTGAAGAAAATTCTAGTGGTAGTTTAAATGAAAATATTGTGTTGCCTTTTTTAGGTGAGATTAATCCTAAGCTAGTATCTTTACCAATTGTTGCTTTTATACTAGGCATAATTGATGGATTTAATCCATGTGCAATGTGGATTCTTTTATTTTTGATTTCAGTATTAATTGGAATGCATGATCGAAAGAAAATGTGGATTTTAGGGTCAACTTTTATTTTAACTTCTGCCGTTGTTTATTTGTTTTTTATGTTAGCTTGGCTTAATATTGCTCTTAAAATGAGTGAAGTTGCTTTTCTTAGATTATGTATTGCAATAGTTGCATTAGGAGCAGGAGCATTTAATTTAAGAAACTATTTTAAAACTAGTGAAGCAGGATGCAATGTCGTTGATTCTAAAAAAAGGATGAAGATATTTGATAAAATCAAAAAATTTACTATGCAAAAGTCTTTCTTTATATCAATTGTTGGTATTATGGGTCTTGCTTTTATGGTAAATTTAATTGAGCTTGCGTGTTCTGCTGGATTACCTCTTTTGTTTACTCAGCTATTAGCTCTTAATGATTTGACACCAGTGATGTATGGAATAAATATATTTATTTATATTATTTTCTTTTTACTTGATGATTTGGTTGTTTTTATAGTTGCAATGATTACTTTTAAGGTTGTGGGAATTTCGACTAAGTATACTAAGTATTCTCATTTAATTGGTGGTATTATTATGCTTCTTATTTCATTTTTAATGGTTTTTAAACCAGAATGGTTAATGTTTAATTTTTAAATTTATTACTAACTAAGTTTATATATTGTATTTTTGATGATTAGGAAAGATATTTTTTTCTTAGAGAAAGTGTTTTTTTACCAATTATAAGTAGTTAAAGTTATTATTATCTTAGATTATTTAAAACTTGAAAATGATATGCAAAAGAAGGAAAAAGTTTTGATTAAATATATCAAAAATATTTATGGCGCATATCTTTTAAGTAATAATCACTCATTAGAAACAGGACGATTTTTAGATCAATTATATAATTTTGTATTGAATTCTAAGCAAGATACAATTGATCAACCAAAAGTTAAAAAAAATGATAAACCTGAATCTAAAAATAAACCAAATGATGCAATATAATTCTAATCTAGAGATATTACAAATTTCAACATATTATTTATTAAATAATATGTTTTTTTGATTATCTAAAATTAATATGCTTGAATTTCTAAACGGTAAATACACTTATTTTATTGAAAAACAAACACTTGTATGATAATATAAATATAGGTGATAGGATGAAAATAATAATGCATATTGATGTTAATAATGCTTTTTTGTCATGGGAAGCAATTTATCTATTAAATAATGGTTATAAATATGATATTAGAAATAGTTATGCAGTTATTGGAGGTGATGAATCAAATAGGCATGGGATTGTTTTAGCTAAAAGTAATCCTGCAAAAAAATTAGGAATATTAACAGCTGAGCCATTATTTAAAGCCAGAAAAAAATGTCGAGTACTCAAAGTATATCCTCCACACTTTGAATTTTATAAAAAAATAAGTAATAGTTTAATTAACTTAATAAAAAATTATACTCCAGATGTAGAACAAGCATCTATCGATGAATGCTATATGGATTATACAGGAATTGAGTATTTATATGGTAATTATATGGATTTTGCTGTAAAAATTCAAAAAGAGATATATGAAACATTAGGTTTTACCGTAAATATTGGTATTGGTAATAATAAACTATGTGCTAAAATGGCATCGGATTTTTCAAAACCATATAAAATTCATACCTTATTTAAAAGTGAAATAGAAAATAAAATGTATCAATTACCAATTGAAGACTTATTTGGTATTGGTAAAAAAACTGCTCCTAAATTAAGAAATATTAACATTAAAACTATCGGTGACTTAGCTAACTATAATGAATTTGAATTAGCTAAATATTTTAAAAATCAAGCAATGAAAATGATTGAATTAGCAAAAGGAATTGATTGTAGTGAAGTAATTAAAGAAAAAATTGATGCTAAAGGAATAAGCCGTTCTACCACGTTAAAAAAAGATTTAAAAAATAAAACTGAAATATATAAAGTAATCGAAAAATTAACTGAGCAACTTTGTATTGAACTAAGACAATTGAATAAATTTGCTTATGTTATAACAACATTTACTAAAAATAATAAATTTGTAATAACTAGTCATCAAAGAAAATTAAAAAATGCTACTAATAATACTTTACAAATAACTAAAATTGCTAAAGAATTATTGGATGAAATGTATAAAGAAGAGTCAATTAGACTAGTTGGTGTTCGTATTGACAAATTTGTTTTAAATAATAAAGAGCAATTATCTTTATTTGAAAATAATCAAGAAAATAATAAACTTGATAAAACATTAGATAATTTAAAATGTAAATATGGTTACAATATCATAAATAATGCTTCAAACGTAACAAAACATGATATAATGTCTTAGGGGATAGTATGGACAATTTTTCGCATAAATTTTCCTCCTTAAAAAAATAAAGAGGAAATACATTGACTGCATTTCTATATTTATACTATAATGCTAATATCCAATTATTAGTGCCATGATTAAAAAATGAAATGCTATACAAGTTAAAATACAGAGTTAACAATCCAAAAAGACATTGAATTTTCTACTCACCTTTACGTGCTTTGTAGTATGTGCTTCCTTTTGGTATGTTATTACAATATAAAAGAAAGGAAAAATCAATTAGGAATAAATTTCATTCCTTTTTTAGGCGGATGGGTTTGGCATCTGTCTTGGTAGTTAAAATGATAGAAAAAATTAAAAAATTAATAAAAAATCAATCATTGTATATTATAGGACATAATAATCCGGATATTGACTCTATATTTAGTGGTTATATATTTGAGCAATATTTAAAACAATTTCAAATTAAAGCTAAATATATAATACCAGATAGAAAAATTGACAAAGATACATTAAAAATATGTCAAAAATATCATCTTGATATTACTAATTATCAAAATGAAATTCCTAATAATGCTAATTTATTTTTACTTGATCATTATAAAACGGAGCATCAAGGAAATGTAATTGGAGCAATTGATCATCATGCAACAATTGAAAAAATAAAGTATCCTATTTATATAAATAAAAGAGCTAGTTCAACCACTAAATTACTCTATGATTTAATGGAAGCAAGTTTTTTTAATCAGTATTTAATTGAATTAGTTGTTATGGGGATTCTTGTTGATACTGTTAATTTTCGAAATAAGAAAACTACAAAAGAAACTGTTACTTGGGTAGAAAACATTGTTAAAAAATATCAACTTGATTATTCAAAATTAACTTCTGATGCTTTAATTGTTGATGATTTGCTTAACTTAGAAGAAGCAGCTGTAAATGGATTTAAAAAATATAATTATGATAATATTATAATAAAATCATCTTATATTCAAATAAATCAATTTGATATTGATAAAATCAATCAAATAGTTGATATTTTAATATCTAAATTAAAAGATATTTATATGTGGGTTTTTATTGTCAATAATTTAAAAAATAATACTGCAATTGTTTATAAAATAAAAAAAGATAAAACAGAAAAATTAATTTATGATAGTTTTGTATCAAGGGGAAAAACCATTATGCCAAATATTGAAAAAGAATTGAAAGAAGGAATTATATGAAAAAAATATTGTTAATTATCGTTTGCCTATTTATATTTACAGGCTGTGAGAATACTAAAATGGATACTGTAAAGCCAAATGTTGAGGAAGAAATGCCTGATACAACATATGATAGTGAATATTATAAAATAATATCACTTTCTGAATTTAAAACTTTATATGCAAGAGAAACACCGACAATTATTTATTTTGGTCGTGAAACATGTTCAGCTTGTCAATCATTTAAACCAATTGCTAAACAATTTGCTAAAGAAAAGCAAACAATGATATATTTTGTAGATACTGATAAACTAGATCAATCACAAATAGAAGAACTTAGTAGTTTAGTTAAATTTGATTATGTTCCTTATATAACAATATATCAAAATAAAAAACAATTATATGGTGATTCTGGAGTTCTTTCTTTAACAAATTTAGTCGATTTAGCGATTACACATGGAGTATTAAAAAAATGAATAGAAACATAATTAAAGAAATTAGCTTAGATTTAAATATAAAAGATAATCAAGTCGAAACAACATTAAAATTATTAGAAGAAAATAATACCATTCCTTTTATTGCTCGTTATCGAAAAGAAGTAACTGGTAATTTAGATGAAGAACAAATTAGAAGTATTAGTGAAGTTTATCTTTATCAAGTCAATCTTTTAAAAAGAAAAGAAGATGTTATAAGACTAATCTTAGAAAAAGATTTATTAACTGATGAACTTAAAAATCAAATAATGAATGCTAATAAACTAGTTGAAGTGGAAGATTTATATCGTCCATTTAAAGAAAAAAGAAAAACAAAAGCAACTGATGCAATTAAAAATGGACTAGAACCTTTAGCCAATTTAATCTTAGAATTTCCTATTAAAGGTGATATTGATTTATTAACAAAACCATTTATTAATGAAATAGTTAAAACAAAAGAAGACGCAATTAAAGGTGCTACATATATTATTGCAGAAAGTATAAGTGATAATGCGTTATATCGCAAATGGATTAGAACGAATACTTATTTGTTTGGAATTATCACTAGTAAAAAGAAAAAAGACTCAATTGATGAAGGACAAATATATGAAATGTATTATGATTATAGTGAGAGTATTAAACAAATCAAACCTCATCGTATTTTAGCACTTAATCGTGGGGAAAAAGAAAAAATATTAATTGTTAATTTAGAAATGGATATTGAAAAAATAATAATATACTTAGAAAAAAAGATTATAAAAAATAATTCTTTTGTTATAGATATTATAAAAGATGCTATAAGAAGTGATTTAACACTAAAAGCAGAAGTCGTAGCAATAGAAAATTTTGGAAAAAACTTAGAAAGTTTACTATTGCAACCACCAATGAAAGAAAAAATGGTATTAGCTTTAGATCCTGCTTACAGAACTGGTTGTAAATTAGCTGTTATTGATCAAACAGGCAAAAAAATTGATATTAAAGTAATATTTCCTCATGAACCACATAAGAAATATAATGAAGCTAAAAGTGTTGTTTTAGATTTAATAAACAAATATCAAATTGATATAATTGCAATAGGAAACGGAACAGCTTCAAGAGAAAGTGAATCATTTATTGTTGATGTAATAAAAAGTAGTCCAAGGAAAGTTGAATATATTATTGTTAGTGAAGCTGGAGCTAGTGTTTATTCTGCTAGTAAATTAGCACTTGAAGAATTTCCAGACTTACATGTTGAGGAAAGAAGTGCTATTAGCATTGGTAGAAGACTTCAAGATCCTTTATCAGAATTAGTCAAAATTGATCCTCAAAGCATTGGTGTTGGATTATATCAACATGATGTTTCTAATAAAAGTTTAACTGAATCATTAGACTTTGTTGTAAGTAAAGCTGTTAACAAAGTTGGAGTTAATATTAATACCGCTAGTGCTTCATTACTTAAATATGTATCTGGCATAAGTAAAAAGAACATTGAAAAAATTATTGAATATCGTGATAAACACGGTAAATTTAAATCACGAGAAGAAATAAAAAGTAAGAAAGTATTAACTGATAAAATTTATGAGCAAGCAATCGGATTTCTAAGAATTCCAGAAGGTCAAAATATATTAGATAGTACCTCAATTCATCCAGAAAGTTATGATATGGTCTTAAAAATTTTAGCTAAATTAAATCTTACTGTTAATGATATTGGAACAGATAATATTATAAAAGAATTAGAAGCAATTAATTTGAATGATTATTTAAAAGAATTTAATACTGATATATATACCTTAGAAGATATAATTAATTCAATAAAAAAGCCTAATCGTGATCCAAGAGATGAAATGCCAAAGCCACTTTTAAAAAGTGATATTCTTCATATTGAAGATTTACAAAAAGGAATGAAATTACAAGGTACAGTTAGAAATGTTGTTGATTTTGGAGCTTTTATTGATATTGGTCTTAAAAATGACGGATTAGTTCATATATCAAAAATAACTGACCATTACATTAAACACCCAAGTGAACTATTAAGTGTAGGTGATATAGTTGACTGTTATGTTGATGAATTATATAAAGAAAAAAATAAAGTTGGATTGACTTTAATTCCACCAATGTAAAATTTTGTCAAATACGAAAATTGTTTGTAAATAAAAATCATATATTATAATAATAGGAGGAGAAAACAATGATATACCCATCAATAGATAAATTATTAAGCCAAGTTGGGTCTAAATATTTATTAGTTAATTTAGTCTCAAAACGAGTTAAAGAAATGGAGAAAACTGAATTTTTTCAATTAAAAGAAACAGATTATACTTCAAAAAAAAACATTGGTCGTGCTCTAGAAGAAATTTCTAATAATTTAATTCATTTAAAATCGGAAGAAGAATAAATCTGATAGTAATTTTACATAAAATGGTTTTTTATTAAGTAATGTTGAAATCAATTCTTGTAATAAATAGTAGATTAAAATATATTAATCTATTTTTTATACCTTTTAATAAATGAAATTGTATAATTACTAATAATATTTCTATCAATAGAAAGTTTTTTGCTTTATTTTTGATGTAATTAAAATTTTTAATAGTAATTTTAAAATATATAAAAGTGTTGAACAAAGTGGTTTGTTGTTCCAATTTTAAAAAAAGTTGTTTTGTTAGAACTATTATATTAATAAAAAAGAAAAGAGAAGAACCAATTAAAAAAGATGATAAAGTTTACGACTTGAAATCATCTTTTATTGCTTTCGTCTATCTTAAATAGTAATCATTATTTTCATAGTTACTCATATACTTCTTGCTTCAATAATTCAATATTACCATTCATAAGACTAATATAATCTTCATTAGTTTTTCTTTCCTCTTCTGATAAAGTTGTTAGTGGATGTAAATATAATAATTTAACATCAGTTCCTTCAATTAGTTTTTTTATTGTTTCGTTAGTATTTTCATTTTTTTTAAGATATATATACTTTATTTTGTTTTTATTAATTAAAGATTTAACTTCAGCAATTGTTTTTTCACTTAAATTATCATTTTCTTCTAGAGAAATAACATTCAAATTATATTTTTTTAAAAATTTAAATAAATCACTAGAAACAACAATTGTTTTATCATTAGCATTTTCAACCATCAATTTAATTTTAGCATCTAAATTAGAAATTTCTAATTTTAGTTCTTCATATTTTTCATCAATTTCATTTTTCAAATAATGATTAGTTATATATTGTCTAAAACCAGTTCTAATATTTTGAGTCATCATCAAGAAATTTAAAGGATCAAGCCACATTTCCTCATAATTGTTAACAAATTCCATACTTAATGTACTATCAATAATTTTTATTTTTTTATTGTTTTTATACATTGATATAACATAGTCCTTTTCTTTATTTAATCCATTAAATATAACTATACTAGCTTTACTATAATCTTTTAGTAGCTTTTCTGATAATTCATAGTTATTAATATTAACTCCATCTGGATAAATACTGTAAATATTACTATGTTTTCCATATAAACGGTCAGTAATGTATTCAATAGGATAAACAGTCGTATAAATACTGATATCTTCGAGATTATCTCTTTTTAAGCAACCTGTACTTAGAAAAGCAGTAAGAATTAGTAATGCATATAATTTTTTCATTTTATTTTCCTTTCTGGGACTGGATCATACCAAGTGTTATTTAAAGGATTACATTTTAAAATTCTTTTGATTGTTAAATATATACCTTTTACAGTTCCAAATCTTTTTACAGAAATAATTCCATATTCAGAACAACTTGGAAAATGACGACAGTAATTATGAAAATTGCCAGGTATTTTTTGATAAAATTGGAAAAATATAATAATTATTTTTTTCATAGCCTAATTATACTAAAATATCTGATAAAAGTAAACTTATTTTATTAATATTTGATTGTAAAATAGTCTTTTATAATATATAATTGGTTTGGTGATAGTGTGAATAATTTTTAACATAACTATTCCTCCTTAAAAAAAGTAAAGAGAAAATACATTGACTGTATTTCATACTTATATCATAAGGATAATACTCAATTACTAGAGTCCGAGTTCAAGCACTACTTATTGTACTTGAAAGAAAATGCTATATAAGTTAAAATATAGATTTAACAATCTAAGGAAGCATTAAGGTTTCTACTTATCTTTACGTGTCTTTTAGTATATGCTTCCTCCTGATTTGTTATTATAATATAGAAGAAAGGAAAAATCAATTAGGAATAAATTTCATTTCCTTTTTGAGACGGACGGTTTGGCATCTGTCGTGGTAGTTAAAATGAAAATATTAGAAAATTTAAATATTAAACCTAATAATCTTGAAATATATATTAAAGCTTTTACACATACTTCATATGCTAATGAAAACAATAAAGAGAGTTATGAAAGACTAGAGTATTTAGGTGATGCTGTTTTAGAATTAATTATGAGTGAGTATTTATATACTACTACTAATTATGAAGAAGGAAAAATGACTAAACTTAGAAGCCATTTTGTTTGTGAAAATGCTTTATATGAATATTCTTTAAAACTTAATTTAAATGATTATTTATTATTAGGGCATGGCGAAGAAGAAAATGGTGGCAAATTTCGCAAAGCCATAGTCGCAGATATATTTGAAGCCTTTATAGGAGCTATGTTTTTAGATCAAGGATTAGCTAAAGTAAAAGAATTTATTTATAATAATGTTATAAATATAATAGAAAATAAAGAAATAGAATTTTTTGAAGATTATAAATCAGAATTACAAGAATTAGTTCAAACTGATAAAAGAAGTTTAAAATATGTTATTGTAAAAGAAACTGGCCCGGCTCATGATAAAATGTTTACTGTTGAAGTTAAAATAGATAACATTATTTATGGTAAAGGAACTGCTCATAGTAAAAAAGAAGCAGAACAAGAAGCAGCTAAAAATGCATTAGAAAAAAGTGTTAAATAGAAAAGAGGAAAATAATGGGAAGAGCATATGAAGTAAGAAAGGCTAGTATTCAAAAAACAGGTGCAGCTAAAGCAAAATTATATTCAATGTATGCTAAAGAAATATATTTAGCAACTAAAAGTGGTGGAAGTGATATTGATTCCAATGTTTTTTTAAAAAGATTGATTGAAAAAGCTAAAAAAGAACAAATTCCATCAGATATTATTAAAAGAGCAATTGATAAAGTAAATAGTGGAACTAATGAAACTTATGAAAAAATGAGATATGAATTATTTGGACCAGCAGGGTCAACCATAATTGTTGATTGTTTAACTGACAACGTTAATAGGTCAGTTAGTAGTATTAGAGCTGCTTTAAATAAGTGCAACAGTAAAATGGGTGTTAGTGGTAGTGTTAGTTTTATGTATGATAATTTATGCATTATAAGTTTTATAGGATTAACTGATGAAGAAACATTAGAACTTTTAATTGACAGTGGGCTTGAAGTTGAAGACATTGAAACTAATGCAAATGTAATTACTATTTATGGTAGTCCTAATGATTTTTATGAAATAAAAGGCGCAATTTTAAAAAAAATACCAGACGTAACTTTTGAAATCGAAGAAATTGTAATGTTACCAAAAGAAAAAATCAATTTAGTTGATGAAAGTTTAGCTGATTTTAATAAACTATTAATAATGCTAGATGATATTGAAGATGTTCAAAATGTTTATCATAATGTTTCATTATAATTGGTAGTTGTCTTTTAAAAATAATTATTGACGTTTTTATTATAATATGTTATATTAATACCCAAGGAAGTGTTTATATGACATATGATGATGAATTTAGTATATTAAAAGATCAAACTCAATTTTTAAGCTTATTAGGATTTAAAGCATTTTTTTTTGCAGACAAAATATATTTAAGCGACGATAGTAAAACAAGATCAGTTGTAAATAGTCCTAAAATAACAAAATTAGGAAATACTATTTTATTTAATATATCTGATCAATTTAAGAATATTTCAATTGCCTTAAGCAATAAAAAGCAAATTTTTAAATCTGCAACATATGAAAGACAACTTGAAATAATAAATGAAGAAGATACTCAAATTAAATCATCTTATAAAACTGATAGTGGTATTAATACAGTTACAAGTTTAACTATAGCTGATACGAAATTTGAATTTAGTAGTACTTCAAATGATCAAATAAGATCATTGCTTTATAATAAAGAGGCAGAAACTATTTTACATTATCATGAATTTAAAGATGATCAAAAGTTTATTTTGAATATAATACGTAAATTAGAATCAGATACATTCGAATTAGAAGTAGAAACTAATAATCGTTTTTTCAAAATATCTAAAAAAGATGATGAGTTAACTTCGCATATACAACAATTTTTTGAAAATGATTATATTAATAATGTTTTGCTTTTACTAATATATGATTATCCAAGATTGCTTGCTTATTTAAATCAATTTTTAATTTTTGATGAAGTAACTAGTGAAAAAAAATTAACAAATAAAAGAAGAAAAAAGAATTTATCAGAAGATGCTGAATATCAAATAGATAATATTATTTCAAAAAACAGAATTATATCAAAACAAAAGATAAGGTAGTCTTATCTTTTTAATATATCATATATTTCTTTAACTGGTTTAATTACATTATTTTTATAAAATGGTTTTAAGTGAAGATGAAAATGCTTTATTGCTTGAATATCACCATTATTTTGAACAAAAGTAAGACCTTCAATATTTAGCTTTTCTTCAAGTAGTAACTTTATGTCTTTACTAATCTCAAAAATATGGTTAAATGTTTTATTGTCTATATCATCAATATCTAGAAAATGTTTTTTGGGGATAATTAAAATGTGACCATTACAATCGGGATTAATATCTAAAAAGGCTAAAGCAATATCATCTTCATAAATAGTATAACAAGAAATTTTTTTATTAATAATTTTGCAAAAAAGACAGTCCATAATATTCACCTCATAAAAATTATACAATAAATTAAAAAAGAGTTAAACTCTTTTACGTGAATACCTGCGAATATTCATTTTATTATGGTTAAATTATCTTTTTTTTAGACAAAACGGAAAAAATTTGTTAAAATACTAATGGAGATGATATTATGCACACATTAAAAATTATTAATTTGACTGTAAGTATAGAAAATAAGATAATATTAAAAGATTTTTCTTTAATAATTAATAGTGGTGAAATTCATGCAATAATGGGACCTAACGGAACTGGAAAATCAACCTTATCAAAAGTAATAATGGGAGATTCTAATTATAAAATAGAACAAGGACAAATATATTTTGATAATCAATTAATAAATAAATTAACAGTTGATCAAAGAGCTAATTTAGGAATATTTTTAGGTATGCAAATGCCACTTGAAATAGAAGGAGTAACTAATGCTGATTTTTTAAGAACTGCTTTACATGCCAAACAGAAAGATAACTTTAAACTATTTGATTTCATTAAAAAATTGGACAAAATAATTATAAAATTAAATATGAATAAAGAAATGATTCATCGTGGAATAAATTCTGGATTTTCTGGTGGAGAAAGAAAAAAAAATGAAGTTTTACAAATGTATATGTTAGAACCAAAATTTATTATGCTTGATGAAATTGATTCTGGATTAGATGTTGATAGTTTAAAAATAGTAGGGGAAAGCGTTACAGATTATTATAAAGAATATCATCCTGCACTTTTATTGATAACTCATTATAAAAGATTACTTGATTATATAAAACCGACTCATGTTCATGTTTTAATTAATGGTAAAATAATTAAAAGTGGTGGAAATGAACTAGTTGAATATATAGAAAAGAATGGATATAGTTTCAATGAAAATTTAGAAAATACTAGTACTATTAAAGTGGATGTGTAAATAAATTATGAATATAATAAATATAGTTAATAAGAAAATAACGAAAGTTATAGATGATAGTATTTTAATAAAAGTAGATAATGAAATTTCAACTGTAAACAAAATAATTATTGATGTAATAAGTGATACTGACTTAGTAATTAATTATAATAATGATGAATCTGAAAAGCAAAATATTATAATTAATATTGCTAAAGATATTATTGTTAATCTTTTTGAATTACGACAAGGTGCTAGCAGTAAAATACAGTATATTTATAACATAGCAGAAAATAGTTCTACTTATATCTATAAATTTAATGAAATTATTGAAACAAAAGAACGCACTTTTATTAATTTAAACGGACATAAAGCAAAAATCAACTATAATTTTAAAACAATTAGTAAAAATAATGAAGAATATGATTTCATTATTAGTCATAATTATAAAGATACTGAAAGTCATTTAACTTTAAATGGTGTGAATATTAAAGAAGGAACTTTAATTTTTAATATTACTGGTGATATTAAAAAAGGTAATACTAACTGTATCATAAATCAAGAATCAAGAATTATATCTTTAAATGATAATCCTTGTATAATCAAACCTAATCTTTTAATTGAAGAATACGAAGTAAGCGCTAATCATTCTGCTTTAATCGGTAAATTTAGTGATGATGAAATGTTTTATTTACAAAGTAGAGGAATTCCAGAAACAATTGCTTTAAACTTATTAATCAAAGGATTTCTTCTTAGTAAATTAGAAATATTTAAAGAAAAAACAGAAATTTTAGAACAAATAATAAACAAGTATTGGAGGTGATTTAATGAATCGCGAAGACTTTTTAATACTAGACAAAAATCTGATTTATTTTGATAACGGTGCAACAACATTAAAACCAACGATATTATCAAAAACATTATTAGAATATTATAACGAATATACTGCTAATGCTCATCGAGGAGATTATAATAATAGCATTATTGTTGATAATAAATATGAAGAGACAAGAGAACTTATAAAACAATTTATTAATGCTTTAGATAAAAAACAGATAATTTTTACAAGTGGAACAACAGATTCTCTTAATAAAATAATTTTTGGCTTTTTTAAAGAATATTTACAAGAAAATGAAGAAATATTAATTACCAAAAGTGAACATGCTTCTAATGTATTACCTTGGTTTGAACTTGCTGATCAAAAACAATTAAAAATAAAATATATTGAATTAGATAAAGATTTAAAAGTAACATTAGAAAATATAAAAAAAGTAGTTACTAAAAATACAAAAGTAATATCTATTGCTCATATTACTAATGTAGTTGGAGATACAAGAAATATTAAAGAAATAATAAAATTTGCTCATCAAAATAATATTTTTGTATTAGTTGATGGAGCGCAAAGTGTACCTCATATAAAAGTTGATGTTGAAGACTTAGATATTGATTTTTTAGTCTTTTCTGCTCATAAAATGTGTGGGCCAACTGGTCTTGGAATAATTTATGGTAAAGAATATTTATTGAACCAAATGAAACCAATTATTTTTGGTGGTGGAATGAATAGTACTTTTTCGTCAGATCAAAATCGACAATATAATGAAATACCACATAAATTCGAAGCAGGCACTCCTAATATAGCTGGTGTAATTGCTTTTGGCTCAATTATAAAATATCTAAATAGTATTGGTATTGAAAACATTCATCAACATGAATTAAAACTAAGAAAATATGCTATCAAAAGATTAAAAGAAATTAAGAATATAATAATTTATAATGAACATAGTGAAAATGGTATAATTGCTATAAATATAAAAGATATTTTTTCTCAAGATTTAGCTATTTACTTGAATAAGTATAATATTTGCGTAAGAGCGGGCAATCATTGTGCCAAAATATTAAAAGACGACTTAAAAATAAAAAACACCTGTCGCATTAGTTTTTATTTCTACAACACATTTGAAGAAATTGACAAACTAATTGAGGTTTTAAATAATCCATTTATAAAAGATGAAATAATATAGAGGTAGTATGAAATTAATAAAAAAATATGAAGAAATAATTAAATATATCATTGCTGGTGGATTAACTACTGTAATAAGCATTCTATCTTATAATATTTTAAGAAATTTTAATATTAATTATTTAGTATGCACAATATTATCGTGGATTTTAGCTGTTATTTTTGCTTATTTTATAAATAAGTATTATGTATTTAAAAACAAGCAAAAAAATGTTGTCGAATTTATTAACTTTATAGGTGCACGGTTACTATCTTTAGGCATTGAGTTTTTAGCAATGTATATAATGGTTGACGTAATAACACTTAATGATAGAATTGCCAAAATAACTGTTCAATTTATTGTATTTATTCTTAATTATATTTTTAGTAAACTCTTTGTTTTTAAAAAATAACTCATTGACAAAAAAAAATATAAGTGTTAAAATTTCAGTATTGGCAGTGAAGATATATAGTAGTTTTTTAAAGCTCTAACAGGGATAAATTATATAATTGAGAATAATTTAAAGATAAATTAAAAAATGAATTTCAATATTAGAGCCTCAACAAAAGTTGCGTAATAATGCGTTAAATTAAAAGAGCCATAATATATGGAATTTGGGTGGTACCGCGGATTTAACAGTAATTCGTCCCTAAGGGATTTTACTGTTTTTTTATGGAGGAAATATGAAAGAAAAATTAGAACAATTATCCTTAGAGCTAAATAAAAAATTAGAAGCAATTAAATCATTGAAAGAATTAAATGATTTAAAAACTGAATATTTTGGTAAAAAAAGTCCTATTAATGAATTATCAAGTTTGATGAATACACTTTCAAATGAAGAAAAAAAAGAACAAGGTAAATTATTAAATGAAGTTAAACTTGATTTAAATAATAAATTTGAAATATTAAAAATAAAATTAGAAGAAAACTTATTAAATGAACAACTACAAAAAGAAACAATTGATATTACTTTACCAGGAATTACTGTAAAAACTGGTTCAATTCATCCATTACAAAGAGTAATTGATGAACTAGAAGACTTATTTATATCAATGGGATATGATGTTGTAGAAGGTCCTGAAATAGAAACTGATTTATATTGCTTTGAAAGATTGAATGTTCCTAAAGAACATCCAGCTAGGGATATGCAAGATAGTTTTTACATTGATGATGAATATCTTCTTAGAACACAAACATCAGCAATTCAAGCTCGAACTATGGAAAATAACAAAGAAAAAGATTCAATTAGAATAATATGTCCTGGTAGAACTTATAGAAGAGATGATGATGCAACACATTCTCATAATTTTATTCAATTAGAAGGATTAGTAATTGATAAAAACATTTCATTAAGTCATTTAAAAGGTACTTTAGAAATGTTTGCTAAAAAAATGTTTAACGAAAAATCTGAAGTAAGATTTCGCCCTAGTTTTTTTCCTTTTACAGAACCATCATTAGAAGTTGATATTTCTTGCTTTAAATGTAATGGGAAAGGATGTGGTTTTTGTAAAAATACTGGTTTTATAGAAATACTTGGAGCAGGAATGGTTCATCCTAATGTCCTTAAAATGGGAGGATACAATACAGATATTTACAGTGGATTTGCATTTGGAATTGGTATTGAAAGAGTTGCAATGTTAAAATATGGTATTAATGATATAAGAAATTTTTATACCAATGATTTAAGATTTATTGATAATTTTAATCGAATTGATGGAGGTGTAAATAATGAAACTAAGTAAGAAATTTTTAAATGACTATATAAATGTAACCGATATTGACTATCATGAATTAGCCCAAAAAATGTTAAAAGTCGGTAATGAATATGAAAAAATAACTAAACTAAGCAGTGCTAAAGGATTAGTTGTTGGTAAAGTACTAGAAGTAAAAAATCACGAAGAAAGCAACCATCTTCATATTTGTCAAGTAGATATTGGCAGTGAAATATTGCAAATTGTTTGTGGTGCTAAAAATGTAGAAGAAAACATAAAAGTTATTGTTGCGAAAATAGGCTCTATTTTACCAAGTATGGAAATAAAAAAAATAAAATTAGCAGGTATTGAATCAAATGGAATGATATGTTCTCTTGCTGAGTTAGGTATTGAAGCAAAATTTTTAAAAGAAGTTGATAAAAATGGAATTCATATCTTACCTGAGGAAGCATTAATAGGTACTGATGCAATTGAATATTTAGGATATGATGATGAAATAATTGATTTTGATTTAACATCTAATCGTGGTGATTTATTAAGTATAATAGGAATGGCTTATGAGATAGGAGCTATTTATAATAGAAAAGTCGAATTGCCAATTTCTTCTTTTGAAGAATTTGGTGATGACATTAATGAAACCTATACAATTGATGTTAGAACAGATAATTGTTTTATTTATTTAGGCAAAAAAGTTTTAAATGTAACTATAAAAGAAAGTCCTTTATTTATTAAAAACAGATTAATGGCTAGTGGAATTAGACCAATTAATAATGTCGTTGATATTAGCAATTATGTTATGCTTGAATATGGACAACCACTTCATTTTTTTGACGCAGATAAATTGGGAAAAAATATAATAGTTAGAATGGCTAATAATGAAAAAATAACAACCTTAGATACTATTGAAAGAACCTTGTCAAATAACGATGTTGTTATCGCTAATGAAAATGTTGTAGCTTTAGCTGGAGTTATGGGAGGATTTTCAACTGAAATTGATTCTAATACAAAAAATATCTTTATTGAAGCAGCTATATTTGATTCCTATCATATTAGGCGCACATCTAAAAGTATCTTGAGAAGTGAAGCAAGTAATCGATACGAAAAAGGAGTTAATCCTAATTTTACTGATTTAGCATTAAAAAGAGCTTGTTATTTACTTGAAAATTATGCGAATGGCAAAGTTTGTAAAGGAACTCTTACTTATGATGTAACTAATAAAGAAGATAAAAAAATCGATATTACTTTAGATAATATTAATCAAGTCTTAGGAATGAATTTAACTATAAATGATGTAGTAGATATTTTAAAAAGACTTGAATTTTGTGGCGAATTTAAAGCTGGTATTATTAGTGTTAATGTCCCTAAAAGAAGAATGGACGTTAATATTAAAGAAGAATTAATTGAAGAAATTGGGCGTATTTATGGCTATGACAATTTAAAAACTAAATTACCAATTGGAGAATATAAAAATGGTCAAAGAAGTTTTTTAGCAACTTATATAAAAGAAATAAGAAATAATTTAATTAAAATTGGCTTAAACCAAGTTTTAACTTACACATTAATTAATAAATTAGAAAGCGATTTATTTATTAATGAGTCTTATGAAAAAGTATTTATAAAAAATCCAATGACAGAAGACCATAAATATTTAAGAAACAGCTTAATTCCTTCTCTTTTAAATGTCTCTGAATACAATATAACAAGAAATATAAAAGATGTTTCAATATTTGAAATTGGTAAAAAATTTAGAAAAGAATCAACTTATATCGAAGAAAATGTTGTGAGTGGTTTAGTAAGTGGAACTAATTTTACTAATAATTATTTAGCTATAAATGTTAGATATGATTTTTATCTATTAAAAGGAATAATTGAAAATTTATTTAATTATTTAGGTTTTAATAATCGCTATTCATTTATTGTAGAACCTTTAAAAGATATGCATAAAGGAAGAAGTGCTAAGATATATATTGATAAAGATTATGTTGGCTTTATTGGTCAAATTGATCATAAGCTAAGTAAAAATGATATTTATGTTTTTGAAATTTCTATTGACAAGATTATAGAAAAACCAGTAAAAATGCTGAAATTTAAGGAAATAAGTAAATATCCAGAAGTTAGTAAGGATATGGCATTTATTGTTGATAAAAATATTACAGCTGAAAGTCTTATTAAAACAATTTATAAAATGGGTTCTAGAATTCTTGCTTCTGTTTCTATATTTGATGTTTATACTGGTGATAAAATAGCGAGTGATAAAAAATCAATTGCTTTTACTTTAACTTTTATGGATAGTACAAAAACATTAACTGATATTGAAGTAATGGAAGTATTTAATAGAATAATTTTAGAAGTTACAAATAAATATCAAGCTCAATTAAGAGATAAATAATCTCTTTTTTAAAAGTAATATAATTAAATTATTAATATTTTATACTAGGAGGTATTTATGAATTATCAATTAGAATTAGAAAAAATAATCAAAGAAAACGAAGGAACTACTCCAACTTTATTACTTCATTCTTGTTGTGGACCGTGTAGTAGTTATGTTTTAGAATATTTAAGTAAATACTTTAAAATAACTATTTTGTATTATAATCCTAATATTGATACACTTTTTGAATATAATAAAAGATATAATGAGCAAATTAGAATTATTAAAGAATTACCGGTTATAAATAAAATTAGTATAATAGAAGTACCTTATAATAATCTAGAATATTTAAACTATATTAAAGGGCTAGAACAGGAGCTAGAAGGTGGAAGCCGATGTAGTAAATGTTACTTATTAAGACTTGAAAAAACTGCTCAACTTGCTTTAAAAAACAAATTTGAATATTTTACAACAACACTAACCGTTAGTCCTTATAAAAATGCTAATAAAATTAATGAAATAGGGCAAATGTTAGAAAAAAAGTATCATATTTCTTATTTATATTCTGATTTTAAAAAGAAAGAAGGCTACAAAAGGAGTATAATACTGTCAAAAGAATATAATTTATACCGTCAAGACTATTGTGGTTGTATCTTTTCCAAAAAAGATTAGTAAAAAGTTTGATAAATTTCAAATTTTTTTAATTACGTTTATAAAAAACAATTGACATATGACAAGCTGTCATAGTATAATTTTAAAGTGTCAAAAAAAGGATAGTGAAAATATGCCAAGTCAAACATTTTTAAACTTAACCGAAGAAAAAAAACAAAATTTATTAAAAGCAGCAACTTTAGAATTTAGCCGTGTAAACTATAATACTGCTTCAATTAATCAAATTATATTAAATGCAGGTATTTCAAGAGGAAGCTTTTACATGTATTTTAAAGATAAAGAAGACTTGTATGTTTATATTTTTGAATATTATAAAAATTTATTTCAAAAAAGAATAGCTTTACTATTAGAAAAAAATGGTGATTTTATTGAAACATTTGAGCAATTATTTGATGAAATAATAAAATACTGTAAAAATAATAATCAAGCTTATTTTAAAAATTTATTTTTAGATATGAAATTTACGATGGAAAGAAAATTATTACAAAAACCTAAAATTGAAGAATTAAATAAACAAAAAAAATTACTTTTAAAAATTATTAATAAATCATTATACAAATACAAAACAGAAGAAGATCTATATGATGCTTTTTCTTTAGTATTAATGATTACCTTAACGGCCTTAGTACACTACTTTATTGATGATACAAAATATCAAAAAATAAAAGACGCCTATATGAATAGGCTACATATAATAAAATATGGTCTTTATGAGAGGAATGATTAAATGATAAAATTATTAAAAAATTTAAGCAAAAAAGAATGGTTGTACTTTTTATTTAGTGTTGTACTTGTTGTATTACAAGTTTGGTTAGATTTAAAATTACCTGACTATATGTCAAATATTGCTCGTTTAATTACAACAAATGGTACTGTTTTTCAAGTGTTAGAGCAAGGCTTATATATGTTAAGCTGTGCTTTTGGAAGTCTAATATTAGCTTTTATAGTTGGCTATTTTGCTTCTTATATTGGTACTAGTTTTGCTAAAAAAGTACGTGCAACTGTTTTTAATAAAATAGAAGATTTTGGCATGGGTGAAATTAAAAATTTTTCAACAAGTAGCCTTATTACTAGAACAACTAATGATGTAACACAAGTTCAAATGCTTATTGCAATGGGGTTACAAGCAATTATAAAAGCTCCGATTCTAGCTATATGGGCAATACTTAAAATAGTCAACAAAAATTTTGAATGGTCAATAATTACTGGAGGGGCTGTTTTCCTTTTACTTTTATTAGTAGTAATTATAATTGTTTTTGCTCTTCCAAAATTTAAAAAAATTCAAAAATTAACTGATAATTTAAATAAAATTATTATTGAAAACTTAACTGGTATTAAAGTTGTTAAATCTTTTAATGCTGAAAATTATCAACAAAATAAATTTAACGAAGCTAATACTTTACTAACTAAAACTGACTTATATGTTCAAAGAATTATGTCATTAATGTCACCATTTATGTCATTTCTAATGCCAGTTCTTACTTTATGTATTTACTTTATTGGTTCTTATTTAATAAATGATGCTACAATGCCGGACAAATTTATTTTATTTAGTGATATGATTGTTTTTTCTTCATATTCAATGCAAATAATTATGGCATTTATGATGTTGATTATGATTTTCATAATATATCCACGTGCTAGTGTTTCAGCTAAAAGAATCTTAGAAGTTTTGGAAACAAAAGTTTCAATTGTTGATGGTTCTAAAAAAAATAATTCTAGTCAAAAAGGAACTATTGAATTTAAAAAAGTTAGTTTTAAATATCCTGATGCTTTAGAATATATGTTAAAAGATATATCTTTAAAAATAAATAAAGGAGAAACAGTTGCTTTTATTGGTTCGACTGGTAGTGGTAAATCAACTTTAATTAATTTAATTCCTCGTTTTTATGATGTTACTGAAGGAGAAATATTAGTTGATGGAATTAATGTTAAGGATTATAAATTAACTGATTTATATGATAAATTAGGATACATTTCACAAAAAGCAGTTTTATTTAATGGTACAGTAAAAGAAAATATTGCTTATGGTGATAAAATCATCAAAGAAGAAGATATGAAAAAAGCTATTGATGTTGCCCAAGGAACAGAATTTGTTTTAAAAATGGAGAAGCAATATGATTCACATATTGCTCAAAGTGGAACTAATATAAGTGGTGGGCAGAAACAAAGATTAAGTATTGCTAGGGCAATCGCAAGAAATCCTGAAATTTATTTATTCGATGACTCTTTTTCAGCTTTAGATTATAAAACAGATTCTATTTTAAGAAAAGAACTAAAAAATCACACTAAGGATGCCACTATTTTAATTGTTGCTCAAAGAATTGGGACAATTAAAAATGCTGATAAGATAGTTGTTTTAGATGATGGTATTATTGTCGGTGATGGAACGCATAAAGAATTATTAAATAGTTGTGAAGTTTATAAAGAAATTGCATATTCACAGCTTTCAAAGGAGGAATTAGAAAATGAATAGACCCAATAAATTTACAAAAAAAACTCCTTTAAAAGTCAAAAATTTTAAACAATCAATTTTAAAATTAGTAAGTTATTGTAAACCTCTTTTGTTATTAACAATTATTTCTTTAATACTTTCTTTTATTAGTTCAATACTATCACTAATTGGGCCAAATAAACTAAGTGATATTACTAATTTAATAAAAGATGGATTAGTTACGGGAATTAATTTAGATAAAATAAAAGAAATAATTATATTTTTACTTTTAATTTATATTTTAAGCTTTATTTTAGGATATATTCAAAATTTTATTATGGCAACTGTTACACAAAAGTTTTCTTTAAAATTAAGAAATGAAATTTCTATTAAAATAAATAAATTACCTTTAAAATATTTTGATAGAACAAGTAATGGTGATATATTATCACGAGTTACAAATGATACGGACACCATTTCGCAAACTTTATCACAAAGTTTAGGTACATTAGTTGGCGCGATTACTTTATTACTAGGATCACTTGTAATGATGTTTTATACTAATTGGATTATGGCATTTACTGCAATTGGTTCTTCTTTAATTGGCTTTAGTTTAATGATGCTTATTTTAATGAAATCACAAAAATATTTTGACCTTCAACAAAAACAATTAGGAATTTTAAATGGTCATATTGAAGAAGTCTATTCATCACATAATGTTATTAAAGTTTATAATGCTACTAACAAAGTAAAAGAAAAGTTTAATGATATAAATGAAAAGTTATTTGCGAATGGACGAAAAAGTCAATTTATGTCAGGCTTAATGATGCCTATAATGAATTTTATTGGTAATTTTGGCTATGTTGCAGTATGTATAGTTGGTGCTATTCTTACAATGAATGGAACAATTACAATAGGAGTTATTGTTGCATTTACAATCTATGTAAGACTATTTACACAACCTTTAGCGCAAATAGCTCAAGCAATGACGGGTTTACAGCAAACTGCTGCTGCTAGTGAAAGAGTTTTTGACTTTTTAGGTGAAAAAGAAGTTGAAAATGAAGATTTTAAAAAAATTAATTTAAGTAAAGAAGAAGTAGTTGGTAATATTGAATTTAAGCATGTTAAATTTGGTTATGATGAAAAAATTATTATTAATGATTTTAATGCTTCAATAAAGTCTGGTCAAAAGATTGCGATTGTAGGTCCAACGGGAGCTGGTAAAACAACGATTGTAAATTTGTTAATGCGATTTTATGAATTAAATAGCGGAGATATTTTAATTGATAATATTTCTATTAAAGATTTAACAAGAGAAAATATTCATAATTTATTTTGTATGGTTTTACAAGATACTTGGCTTTTTAATGGAACAATCAAAGAAAATATTATTTATAATCAACATCATATTACTGATGAAGAAGTAGAAGAAGCTTGTAAAGTTGTTGGTTTAAAACATTTTATTAAAACCTTATCAGCTGGTTATGACACAGTTTTAAGTGAAGTAGAAAGCTTATCATCAGGACAAAAACAATTATTAACAATCGCTAGAGGAATGTTAGAAAAAGCTCCACTTTTGATTCTTGATGAAGCAACAAGCAGTGTTGATACAAGAACAGAAATCTTAGTTCAAGAAGCAATGGATAAACTAACAGAGGGAAAAACTTCTTTTATTATTGCTCATCGTTTATCTACTATTAAAAATGCTGATTTAATATTAGTAATGAAAGATGGAGATATTATTGAAGTAGGTAATCATGATGAATTACTATTGAAAAATGGATTTTATGCAGAACTTTATAACTCACAATTTGAAGAAAAATAAAATTTAGTGTACTTAAACAGTACACCTTTTTATATCTATAATTTTATAGATTTTTTATTTTATGCCTTTATTTTGATATAAGTAAAATTTTATTTACAAAATAGTAAAAGATATGTTATGATAGAAGTAA
>JAVWDK010000003.1:0-35300 GCA_036642175.1 Bacilli bacterium | reverse complement strand
TTTGCTTTGCTTATTAATTGTCAGATTATTCATACCTTGACTTATAAAATCGTTTGAATTATTAACAAAATTATCAAAATGCAAACCTTTTGCAAAAAATTAAACACTGATTATTTCACCAAATTTATGCAATTAGCCTACATTGAAAATACCATGATACATATCTTAAAATATGGAAGATAAATTCCTAAAGAATACTTTTTATAAGAATCATCTTATAAAATAAAAACTTAATTGTTTAAAAGAAAGGAAAAGGAATATTTATGTCAATGCCATTTATTACTCCAGGAACAGTTTCTCGCAGTCAAGCTGTTTCAGACATTATAGAATCAGTTGCTTTAGAGCAAACTGGATTATCTCATATTTTAAATGCTGAAGGAGAAAAAATTCAAGCAATAGTTGCTAAAGGAACCGTAGAACAAATTTTAGAAACAAATAGATCTGTACAAAATACAATCAATGCAATAAGTCGTCTAGAACAAATTTTAGAAAGCAAATTAGATTTGTTTTCCTGTGAAATTTGCCCTAACAAAATATAAGTTTACTTATATATTTTAATTTATTTGTAAAATAATTTAAAAGATAGTATATTTGAAAATAGTACTATCTTTTTTAATTGCTAATAATATACAAAAAAAGCTAATCTTTTACAATTAGTTCTTTAACACACTCAACTAATTCGCCATTATCCAAAATAAAATATACTTTTCCATTTAATACTTTAACTTCAATAGTATCATTATATAAATTGTTTAATTTTATAAATTCTTCTAAAGTCATATTTTCCTCTCCTTCTTTATAAGATTATCAAAAAAACATAATGATTGCAAATACCAGATTTATAATTTTTGTATGGTTTTTATTCTCAGATTAATGAAATTTGCTAAACAGATTTTAAAAAAATTCAATAAATTTCAAACAAATTTATTGAATTAGTAAAATATTAAAATTTAATTTTATTTAAAACATAGCTTACTACTTCTTTTAATGGCAAAATAATTTGTTCCATTGTATCACGATTTCTTAATGTAACAGTATCATTATTAATAGTTTCTTCATCAATTGTTATACAAAATGGAGTTCCAATAACGTCTTGTCTCCTATATCTTTTACCAATTGAACCAGATTCATCATAAGTAGTCATAAAATAACTAGATAATTCTTTAAATAGTTCTAAAGACTTTTCACTATGATATTTTTTTACTAAAGGTAATACAGCAACTTTATAAGGAGCTAAAAAAGGATGAAAAGCCATAATTTCTCTTATTTCTCCATTTGCTAGTTCTTCACTTTTATAAGCATTACTAAGAATAGCTAAGGTAAGTCTTTCTACACCTAAACTAGGTTCTATTACGTATGGAATATATTTTTCATTAGTAATAGGATCTAAATAATTCATTGAAATATTTGAAAACTCTTGATGTTGTTTTAAATCATAATCTGTTCTACTCGCTATTCCCCATAATTCTCCCCATCCAAAAGGAAATTTATACTCTATATCTGTTGTGGCATTACTGTAAAAACTTAATTCCTCCTTAGAATGATTTCTTAATCTTAAATCGTCTTCATTAATTCCTAAATTAAGTAAAAATTTTTTAGCACTATCTTTATAAAATTTAAACCATTCTAATTCTGTACCGGGTTTACAAAAAAATTCTAATTCCATTTGTTCAAATTCTCTAACTCTAAATATAAAATTACCTGGTGTTATTTCATTGCGAAAACTTTTTCCTATCTGGCCAATACCAAATGGTACTTTTAATCTCAAACTTCTTTGAACATTTAAAAAATTAGTAAATATTCCTTGGGCTGTTTCTGGTCTTAAATAAATAGTACTTTTATTATCTTCTGTAACGCCTTGAAATGTTTTAAACATTAAATTAAATTGTCTTATATTTGTATAATTCAATTTGCCACATTTTGGACAAACAAGTTTGTGCTCATTAATGTAATTGATTAATTCTTCATTATTCATTTTACCAGCATCATCTGTTCCATTATCTTCAACTAACTTATCTGCTCGATATCTTGTATTACATTCTTTACAGTCAATTAAAGGATCAGAAAAAGTCTTTAGATGACCGCTTGCTTCCCATGTTCTCGGGTTCATTAAGATTGCACTATCAAGTCCAACACAATTTGGTGTTTCTTGAATAAATTTTTTTAACCAAGCTTTTTTAATGTTGTTTTTAAGTTCTGCACCTAATGGTCCAAAATCCCAAGTATTAGCCAAACCACCATAAATTTCACTTCCTTGAAATATAAAACCATAAGTTTTACAAAAACTAACCATTTGCTCCATGTTTTTCATAAAATCACTCTTTCTAATAAAAAATTCTAAAGGATATAAGGACGAGATATACCCGCGGTTCCACCTTACTTATTCTTTAAAATCAGCTTAAAATATATAGCTCGTGGTTTCCAACCCAGTCATCACTTCATACTTACATATTAACATTTTTTTTTAATTTATGCAATACTTAATTTTTTTATATAATTTATTTATTTCATTATTATCATATATTTGGGTTTTAGAAAAATTATGTTCCATTACAAAATAAAAGTCTTTTAAAATTAAACATTCTTCTTTAGAAACATTTTGAATATTTACCTGAGAAATATTACTAGTTACAAGAATAGTTTTAATCTCTAAATTTTCATCAATTTTTAATAATTTTTGTTTATCCTGTTCTAAATAATAAAACGGATTTGCAATATCTTTAATAACATTTACTTTTAATCTGTTTTTTAAAATCAAATCATTTCTTACTCCATTTACAGATCCTTCATACTTTATTAATTTTATTAAATATAAGCCTGTTTTATCAATAATAGTAAGATCAGCATATAAATTTGAAACATTAATTATTTTACGATATCCATTTATTTTGTCAAGCATCATTAATATTATTTCTATAAATTTAGTTGTCTCTCTTTTTCTAAAAACATCAAATTCTAAATAACCATATTTTTTATAACGATACAATATTTTTATTCCAATTAATACAGTTAAAATAAGCACTATTGGTCCTAATATTCTAAATAAAGATATAATTAAAGCTTCTATAAAAATAACAATTGATAAGAATAAACTCATTTAATAACCTCATAAATTAGCGGTTTTAACTCTCCTAGTGTATTAGATATTGTAAAACAATCAGTAACTTCATTAATTGACATATCTAAATTATTTAAATAAACTTTAATTAATTCTTCATCTTTTAAAACATAATCACCAACATTCTTATTTAAAACAATCCCCACTGTGTAATCAATTATATCATCTTTTTTATATCTTCCTGCTCCAATACTTCTTACAAGCTCACCTAATTTTAAAGTATCAATAGTTTTTATAAACCCTGTATAGGGACTTTTAATCGAAAATATTTTTTCGGAAATTTTTAATTCCTCTATATTACCTTTTTGGTACTTAATTAATTCATATAATTTGTTAAGAGCTTCCTTATTTTCTATTTTTTCTTTTACTTGTTTCAAAGCTTCATTAAATGAAATGTTTTTACCTATGCTAACCATAAGTGGTGCTAAAACATAAATAAGTTCCTTTAAATCAGGAGCCTGAATTCCATTTAAAAAATCAATGCTTTCTTTTATTTCTAACGAATTACCAATCGTATATCCTAATGGTTTATCCATATTAGTTAACACACATATTACTTCTCGATTATATTTTTTTCCAATCTTAATCATTAAATTTGATAAAGAGCGAGCATCTTCTATGGTTTTAATTAAAGCACCATTTCCAACTTTTAAATCAATGACTATTTTTAAACATGATGATGCTATTTTTTTACTCATAATTGATGATGCAATTAAAGGAATTGATTCAACTGTTCCACTTACATCTCTTAATGTATAAAGTTTTTTATCAGCAGGGACAAGATTTCCTGTTTGAGCAACAATTGAAATGCCTATTTGATTAACTTGTTTTATTATTTCATTAATACTTAAATTAGTTGTAAAATTAGGAATTGATTCTAATTTGTCAATTGTTCCACCAGTATGGCCTAGACTTCTTCCACTCATTTTACATACATTAACACCACAACTAGCAACAATAGGAGCTAAAATTATTGTTGTTTTATCTCCAACACCACCAGTTGAATGTTTATCAACAGCAAGACTATTTAATTTAGATAAATCCAAAATATCTCCACTTTTTAGCATAGCATCGGTTAAATTAAATACTTCTTCATCAGTCATTCCGTTTAAGCAAATAGCCATTAATAAAGCACTCATTTGATAATCAGGAATAGTTCCATTGACATAATTATTTATTGCATAATCTATTTCTTCCTTAGAAAGTTCTTGTTTTAATCTTTTCTTATTTATTATATTTAACATATTCTCACCATATTTATTATAGAATATAATAATAAAAAAAGATATACAATACATCTTCTTTTACACTTTTAGACAGTTAATAATTCTGCTTCTTTTATTTTTAATTTGTCTTCAATAATTTTATTATATTTGTTTATTAATTCTTGAACGTCTTCTAATCCTGACTTAATATTATCTTCTGGTATTTCTAGCTTTTTAATATCATTATTTATATCTTGCCTAATATTTCTTAAAGCTATTTTTGTTTCTTCAGCAATAATTTTTGTTTGTTTAACAAATTCTTTTCGGCTATCTTCAGTAAGTGAAGGTATATTAAGTGTAATTATTTCACCATTGTTATTAGGTGTTAAGCCAATATTAGCTTCAAAAATTGCTTTTTCTATTGCACCAACACAAGTTTTATCAAATGGTTTAATGCATATTTGTCTTGCTTCAGGAATAGAAATATTAGCAAGTTGAAGTAATGGTGTATCAACTCCATAATAAGATACAAAAATACCATTTACAATGCTAGCATTTGCACGCCCTGCTCTAATATTTGTAAATCTTTTTTCCATAGTTTCAATTGTGGAAGTCATTCTTAATTCTGTTTCTTTTAAAATATCGTTCATATTATCTCCTCCTAATTTAATTATATTTTGATATTATAATATAATATTTTATATTTCAATATCTTCTAATTTTCGATATTTACTAATTATTTCTAATATTTTTCCATAATTATTATCTTTTTCTAATAATGTTTTATAAATTGTAAAAACCATTTTAGTTTTATTTCCATAAATTATAGAAATTTTGTTTTTTGTCACGTTGATTTTTTTGATTTCTTTCCAATTTATTTTCATTTTTGATTCTAAATTTTTACTAGTTATGCCAGTATCATTAATTGTTACATCAAAAACCCCATAATTATTACTAACTTTTTTATTAGTTAATTTAATTAGTATATTGACATATATTTGACTAATAAAAATTATTAAAAAAATTAAGACAGTTATAAATAAAATGTAAATTATAAAAACAAATAAGAAATTATATTTAATAATATCTTGTAATAATATAAAAAATATGATTGATGCTAAAATTATATAAAATATATTAACATTTTTTAATTCTTTATTATACATTCTTTTAAAATTTTCTTTTGTAATATTATATTTAAAATTCATATTTATCCTCTAAAACTTTTTTTAAATACATTCCTGTATAACTGTCTTTTACTTTCACTATTTCTTCTGGAGTTCCTTTTGCGATTATTTCACCGCCCATATCGCCGCCTTCTTTTCCTAAGTCAATAATATAATCGGCTACTTTTATAACATCTAAGTTATGTTCAATAACAATTACTGTATCTTTATTATCTACTATTCTTTGTAAAATTGCAAGTAATTTTTTGATATCATCACTATGAAGTCCAGTTGTCGGCTCATCTAGGATAAATAAACTTTTTCCAGTTGGTTTTTTTTGAAGTTCTTTAGCTAATTTTATTCGTCCAGCTTCTCCACCTGATAAAGTTGGAGCACTTTGTCCTAATTTAATATATGATAATCCAACATCAATAAGCATTTGGAGTTTTGATTTTACTTTAGGAACATTTTCAAAAAATATTAAAGCTTCTTCAACACGCATATCTAATACTTCGTAAATATTTTTACCTTTATATTTTATGTCTAATGTTTCTTTATTATAACGCGTGCCATTACATATTTCACAGGGTACATAAATATCAGGTAAAAAGTGCATTTCAATTTTTTTAACGCCATCTCCCCAACAAGCTTCACAACGACCTCCTTTTACATTAAAAGAGAATCGTCCTTTATCATAGCCTTTTATTTTTGCTTCTTTAGTTTGAGCAAATACATCCCTTATATCATCAAAAACACTAACATAAGTAGCAGGATTACTACGTGGGGTTCTTCCGATTGGAGCTTGTGATATGGAAACTACTTTGTCGATATTTTCTAATCCTTTAATTTCTTTATATAAACCAGGTTTTTCTTTATTTTTATATAATGTATTAGAAACTGCTTTATATAAAATTCCATTTACTAAACTACTTTTTCCTGATCCTGATACACCAGTTACGCAAATAAATGTTCCTAAAGGAAATTTAATATTAATATTTTTTAAGTTATTTTCTCTTGCTCCTTTTATTTCTATATATTGGCCAGTTCCTTTACGCCTGATTTTAGGTATTTCGATTTTTAATTTGCCAGTCAAATACTTACCAGTCAAACTATTTTCATTATTCATTACTTCTTGTGGTGTTCCTTTTGCGATTATTGTTCCACCGTGAGTTCCTGCCCCAGGACCTATATCAACTAAATAATCTGCTTGTAGCATTGTTTCCATATCATGTTCAACAACAATTAATGTATTGCCTAAATCACGCATTTCTAACATTGAATTAATTAGTCTTTGATTATCTCTTTGATGTAAGCCGATACTTGGCTCATCTAGAACATATAATACTCCTGTAAGTCTTGAACCTATTTGAGTGGCTAATCTTATTCTTTGAGATTCACCACCTGATAAAGTCGAAGCTGTTCGATTAAGGGTTAAATAGTTAAGTCCAACATTTATTAAAAATGTTAGTCTTGAATCTATTTCTTTTAATATTAATTTACTTATTTGTTTGTCAGTATTGCTAAGAATCAAATTATCAAAAAATTCTTTTAGATTTTTTATGCTTAATTGTGTTATTTCATAAATATTTTTATTATTAATTAGCACAGATAAAATGTTTTTTTCTAATCTCGCACCATTACAACTAGGACAAACAAGTTCGGTCATATATTGTTCAATCCATTCACGAATCCAAGTACTTTTAGTTTCAATATATCTTCTTTCTAAATTATTAATTATCCCTTCATAATAGTCTTTGGTTTGCCTTGTGTTACCATTTTTAGCAGTATAATTAAATTCTAATGTTTCATTAGTTCCATATAAAAGTATATCTAATTTATCACTTGATATTTGTTTTATTGGTATATTCATGTCAATTTTATAATGATTACATATTGTTTCTATTTGTGTATAAATAATATTGTTAGTATCTTCTAAATTTATAGCAACAATTGCTCCTTCTATTAAGGATTTATTTTTATCAGGAATAACTAAGTCTTTATCAATTTTATATTTAATACCTAATCCTTTACATTCTAGGCAGGCACCAAATGGTGCGTTAAAAGAAAACATTCTTGGTTCTAATTCTGGTAAAGAAAAATCACATTCGGGACAAGCATAATTTTCACTCATAATTATTTCTTCTTTATTTAAAACATCAATCACACATTTTCCTTTTGAAAGTTTTGTTGCAAGTTCAATTGCTTCATATAATCTGCTCCTAATATCATCAGTTATAATTAATCGGTCAACAATAACATCAATGTTGTGTTTTTTGTTTTTTTCAAGGTCAATTTCATTGGATAATTCATATTCAATTTTATCAATTCTAACTCTAACATATCCTTCTTTTTTCAATTTTTCTAAAATATCTTTTTGTGTTCCTTTTTCTCCATGGACAAGTGGTGAAAGAACTCTTATTTTAGTAGATTTTTCTAATTTTAATATTTGATTAGTCATTTCTTCAATACTCTGACTACTAATTGGTTTATGATGATTAGGGCAATATGGAACACCAATTCTTGCATATAATAGTCTTAAATAGTCATATATTTCTGTTACTGTTCCAACAGTACTCCGAGGATTTTTATTTGTGGTTTTTTGATCTATACTAATTGATGGGCTTAACCCTTCAATCGAATCAACATCTGGTTTTTCAGTTCCTCCTAAAAATTGACGTGCATAAGGACTTAAACTTTCAACATATCTTCTTTGCCCTTCCGCATAGATTGTATCAAATGCTAAGCTGCTTTTTCCTGATCCTGATACACCAGTCATAACAATTAATTTATTTTTAGGTAATTCAATATCTATATTTTTAAGATTATTTTCTCTTGCTCCTTTGATTATTATTTTATCCATTTTTTTATCATCCTATTTTCCTTTTGTTATGTATTATAACATTTTAAACAAGCATTTGCAATAATTTTATTTGTTATAAACTATGAAAATTTATATATTTGTAAATTAAAAACTAGCAAAATTAAATTGCTAATTAAATATATAGTTTTTTATAACATATAATGTTTTTAATAATTATCTTCCAATGAAAATTCAACATTTTCTTCAATCCATTCTTTTCTTGGTTCTACTTTATCTCCCATTAAAATACTAACTCTTTTTTCTGCTAAGGCACCGTCAATAATATTAACTTTAATAAGATTTCTTTTATCAGGATCCATCGTTGTTTCCCAAAGTTGCTCTGGATTCATTTCTCCTAGACCTTTATATCTTTGTGTTTCTATTTTTTGATTTTGATTTAATAGGAGTAATTCTTTTCTTTCTTCATCAGTATAAACATAATGAATATTTTTTCCAATGGTTAATTTATATAAAGGTGGCATTGCAATAAACAATTTACCTGATTCAATTAATTGTTTCATATATCTATAAAAAAAAGTTAATAGAAGAATTTGTATATGCGCTCCATCATCATCTGCATCAGTCATTATTATTATTTTATTATAATTACAATCAATAATATCAAAGGCATTACCATAGCCAGCTCCAATTGTATGAATCATTGTATTTATTTCTTCATTTTTAAGAATTTCTTCCATTCTGGTTTTTTCGGTATTTACAACTTTTCCTCTTAATGGTAAAATAGCTTGAAATTTTCGATCACGCCCTTGTTTTGCCGAGCCCCCAGCTGAATCTCCTTCAACTAAAAATAATTCATTTTTTAAAGGATTTCTAGTTTGTGCTGGTGTTAATTTTCCGTTTAAACTACGTTCTTTTTTACTTTTGTCTTTACCTGCTCTTGCTTCATCACGAGCTTTTTTAGCAGCTTCTCTAACTTGCTTACTTTTTACCATTTTTTCCATTATACTTGTTGCGATAGTTTTATTTTCTTCTAAGAAGAATTGAAGTTTCTCACTTACAATATTTTCAACTACATTTCTAGCTTCTGGAGTTCCTAATTTTGCTTTTGTTTGTCCTTCAAATTGAAGTATTTGTTCTGGTATTTGTAAACTTATTATGGCTGTTATTCCTTCTCTTGTATCAGTTCCTTCTAAATTTTTATCTTTGTCTTTTAATAGTTTATTTGTTCTAGCGTAATCATTAAAAACTCTAGTTAAAGCTGATTTAAATCCTATTTCATGGGATCCTCCATCAGTTGTCTTAACGTTGTTAACAAATGATATAACATTTTCTGAATATGTATCTGTATATTGAAAAGCAATTTCAACATTTATTAAATCTTTTATTCCTTCAAAATTAACAACCTTATGCAGCTGAATTTTATCATCATTTAAATATTCGACAAAAGCTTTTAAACCATTTTCATAATGAAATGTATCATGCCTTTTATCAGATTCATCAATTACTTCTACGGTTAATCCTTTAAGTAAAAAAGCACTTTCTTGCATTCTTTCACATATGGTTGTATAAGAAAAATTAATAGAATCAAATATTTTTTTATCAGGTAAAAATCTTACTTTAGTTCCTGTTTTATTGGTTTTATCTAGTTTATTTAATGGAATTTTTGTTATTCCTCCATCTTCAAAACGAATATAGTATTCATATCCATCACGTTTGATATTTACTTCTAAATAAGAGCTTAGAGCATTTACAACTGATGCACCAACTCCATGAAGACCTCCAGACACTTTATAACCTTCACTTTCGAATTTTCCTCCAGCATGTAATACTGTATAAATTACTTCTGGTGTTGATATTCCTGAAGAATGTAGTCCGACTGGAATACCTCTACCTTCATCTTCAATACTGACACTTTTATCAGAATGTAATATTATTCTAATTTTTTTACCGAATCCATTTATTACTTCGTCAATACTATTGTCAACTATTTCCCATATTAAATGGTGAAGGCCTTTTTTATCAGTTGACCCAATATACATACCAGGTCTTTTTCTTACTGCTTCTAATCCTTCTAATATCTTTATTGAACTTTCATCATATTTCGTCATACTTTTCACCTTAACTATTATACCAAATTTTCTCTTAATTTCAAAGAAAAAACAACTTTGTTACAATGGTTGCTTTTTAAGAGCTTTTCTAAGTTTATTTATTTGGCTTTGATAGTTATTATCATTTGTGATAAAGCTTCCTACAACGACTATATCAGCATCAATATTTTCTATATTTATGTTGTTAATACCACCATCAATTTCAATCATGTAGTGATAATTACTATCTAATTTAATTTTTTTTAATTGATTTATTTTATTGATAGTTTTAGCTTGAAATTTCTGTCCCCCCATTCCAGGTTCAACACTCATTACTAATACTAAATCAATTAAATCTAAGTATGGTTTTAAAACTTCCACATCAGTATCTGGATTAATAGAAATACCAACTTTAATGTTATATGATTTAATGTAGTCAATAACTAAATAATGATCTTTTGTTGCTTCGTAATGAAATGTAATAAATTCTGGATTTAATTTAGAAAATAAATCAATATAATCATAAATATCTTCAACCATTAAATGAACATCCAATGGTTTTTTATGGTTTGCTAATATATTTAAATCAGAGATATTCCATGTTTTATTTAAAACAAATTTACCATCCATTATGTCTAAATGAAGATAGTCAATGTTAGTATTATCCAACTTTTTAATATTGTCTTTCAAATTGCTTTTAATTGATAAAAATGATGCAGATATTTTCATAAATCACTTCTCTTCTATAAATTTTAAGTAGTTTTCATAGCGACTTTTTAAGATTTCAGTATTGTTTTTAATATTACAATTTTCTTCATTTCTATGCATACAATCTCTATATTGACATTTATCTTTGTAGACATTAAATTCTATGAAATTATCTCTTAAATCAGTTTTTGTCATACCATTAAAAGTGATTGCAGAAAATCCCGGAGTATCAGCTACTAAACCGTTTAAAATATCTAGTAATTCAACATGTCTTGTGGTATGTTTTCCTCTTCCTAAGCTATGAGATATTATATCTGTTTTAATATTTAAGGTACTATCTATTTTATTTAAAAGTGTACTTTTTCCAGCCCCAGATTGCCCAGTAAATACGGTTATCTTATTTTTAAAAGTTTGTTTTATTAAGTCTAATTCATTATTTTTATATACTTCGTAACCAATTTTTTTATAATAATTAATTATATTTTCAATTAGATTCAGTTCAGATTGATTTAGCAAATCTAATTTTGTAAAGCAAATAATAGGCTTTATGTTATTAAATTCAATTATAACTAATAATTTGTCTAATAAATTAGAACTAAACTCTGGTTCTTTGGAACTTGTAATAATAAATGCTTGATCTATATTAGCTACTGGTGGTCTAACTAAATAGTTTTTTCGTTTTTTTATATCCATTATATATTTGCTTTTTTCATCAAATAAAACTTTATCTCCAACTAAAGGTGTTATTTTTAAATTTCTAAATTTACCTCTCGCTTTACATACATAATTTTTATTATTTGATAATACTGTGTAGTCATTACTAACTATTTTAATAATTAGACCTTCCATATTTACTCCGTTTCTTCTTTAGTGGCAATAATAATTTTTAAAGTTGTAGGCATTACTTTGCTTCCTTTGTTTCTGCTTTGACTAATTATTTTTCCTGATGCATGTTCTGCAGTTATTTTATATTCAGTAGTAAGCACTATTTTATATTCTTTACAAAAAGTTTCAATATCTTTTAAAGACCACGAACCATCAGTAAAATCTGGGTATTCAGTTATAATATCTGGAATTGAAATAGTAATTGTATCGCCTTCAGAAACTCTTGTTCCAGCAATTGGTTTTTGACTCAAAATAACATTTTCTTTAACATTATTTTTATCAGATACTTCTTGTTTTTCAGTAATTACATACATTCCCTTAGCTTTTAACATTGCTTCTACTTCATAATAATTTTTACCTTTATAATTTTCTAGTGTAAATCCGGCTTGACCAAGAGAAACAATAATTGTAATAGTTGTACCTTTTTTTACTTTTCTTTTACTAATAGGACTAGTTCCTATTACTTTTCCTTTTGCGATTTCATTATCATTTTTCTCTTGTATTTCAGTATTTACTTCAAAGTCTAATTCTTTTAAAATTTTTTCTGCTTCAATAATGGTTTTATCTGAAACATCTGGTATTTCTAGTTCTTTAGTTGTTGTAAATTTAGGATAAAAAATGATTATTAATCCAACAAGAGATAAAAGAGCAACAAAAATAGCACCAGATAATACAACTGCAAATTTTAATTTATTTTGTTTGTATTCTTTATTTTCTTCTTTACTTTCTTCTTTTAATATTTCATCTTTTAGATTAACTATTTCTTTAGTTGTTTCAATTTCCTGCTCAGGGAATTCATAAACAATTCTTTCTTGAAGCATAATAGACGGATCTAAGCAATTTTTTAAATCTTCATACATTTCATTGACACTATCATATCTATTTTTAGGATTTTTTGCAGTTGCTTTTATGACAATATTTTCAATACTTTGAGGAATGTCTGGATTTATTTTACAGACACTAGGTATTTGATCTTTCATTTGTTTTATAGCTATTTCAACAGCATTATCTCCTTTAAATGGAATTGAACCAGTTAGCAATTCATACATTAAAATACCTAATGAATATATATCACTTTTAATTGTTGAACCACTACCATTAGCTTGTTCTGGTGGCAAGTAATGAACAGAACCCATTACTGAGTTAGTTTGTGTTAATTCTTGACTATTGATTGCCATTGCAATACCAAAATCAGTTATTTTTACACGTCCATCTTCCATAATTAAAACGTTTTGTGGCTTGATATCACGATGAATGATATAGCTATTATGAGCACATGCTAAACCTGAATCTATTTGCATCATAATATCAATTACTTCTGGAATTGTTAATGCTCCTCTTTTTTTTATTAAACTTTTTAAAGTTCTTCCTTCAACATATTCCATAACAATAAAATACTGTCCATTATCTTCTCCGACATCATACATTTCAACAATATTAGGATGGCTTAATGAGCTTGCTGAAATAGCTTCTCTTTGAAACCTCCTAACAAATTTTTCATCATTAGCTAAATCACCTCTTAATATTTTAACAGCTACATAGCGATCTAAGATTGTATCAAGTGCTAAGTAAACATTTGCCATTCCACCTTCACCAATTAATTTTACAATCTGATAACGATCATTTATTTTTTGCCCTTTTACTACCACTTCATTCACCACCTTTTATTACATAAGCCATAGCAATGTTATCAAGTCCACCACGATTGTTACTTTTATATATTAATTTTTTTAATTTTTCTTCTATAGTTAAATTTTCTTCTAAAACCTTCATTATTTGTTCTTCACTTAGCATATTTGTTAAACCATCACTACATAAAAATATTCCGTTGACATCAAGTTCAACATCAAAGACATCCATTTCAACTGTTTCATTAGCACCAAGTGCTTTCATTAAAACATTTTTTCTAGGATGATCTTTAGCTTCTTCTTCAGTTAATTCCCCTGATTTAACTAATAAATTTACCAATGTATGGTCTGTTGTTATTTTGTGTAGTTTACCATTTTTTATTACATATCCAGAACTATCTCCAATGTTGCCAAACAATAAGTATTCTTTTGTTAATACAGCAATTACTATTGTTGTTCCCATTCCAATGCTTTCTGGATACATTTTTGTATATTCATAAATTAAAACATTTGCTTCACTTACAACTTGTTTCAAAAATTGAATTCCTTCTTCTTTAGAACTTAATGATTCTAAATCTTTAAATCTTTGTTCTAAATGTTTAATAGCAATAGTTGAAGCAATTTCACCTCCTGTATGGCCACCCATTCCATCAGCAACAGCAAGCATATATTCATCCGTTTTATTTTTTACGATTATAACATTATCTTCATTATGATCTCTAACCTTACCTGGGTCAGTTATATAAAAGCTTTCCAATTTTATTCCTCCTCATATAGGGATCTTAATTGCCCACAAGCAGCATTTACTTTCGAACCAAATTCTTTTCTAATTGTTACATTAATTTTATTTTTTTTTAAAATATCATAAAATTTTAAAATTTGATTTTTGCTGCTTTTCTTATATTCAATATGACTAGTTTCATTATATGGAATTAAATTAACATAACAATTGATTCCTTTTAATAATTTAGCTAGCTCAAAAGCGCATATGTCGGTATCATTAATTTCTTTTAACATGATGTATTCAAATGTTACACGGCGATTAGTTTTATTGATATATTCTTTTATAATGTCAATTATTTTTTTGATTTTATATATTTTGTTTATTGGCATTATTTCATTTCTTAATTCATCGTTAGGAGCATGAAGACTAATAGCTAGATTAATTTGTTTATTATTATTGATAAATTCTTTTATTTTAGGAACTATTCCACAAGTTGATAATGTTATATGTCTTGCTCCAATATCAATTGATTTAGGATTATTTATAATATTAATAAAATTCATAACGTTTTCATAATTATCTAATGGTTCACCTATTCCCATTAATACAATATGACTTATCCTTAATTTTAAATCTTCTTCAATCATTAAAATTTGTAAAGTCATCTCATCAGTAGTTAAATTTCTTATTTTTTTAAGGCGACCACTTTCACAAAATAAGCATCCCATGTTACAGCCAACTTGACTTGATACACATAAACTATTACCATAATCATGTTTCATTAAAACAGCTTCAATTTTATTGCCGTCAATTAATTGAAATAAATATTTTATAACATCAACATCCTCAATTTTATTAATGATTTTTAATTGATTAATACTAAAGTCTTTTTTTAATTCATCAATTAAATCTTTTTTTATATTATTCATTAAGTCAAAATTAGAAATTCTTTTTTTATAAAGCCATTCATATATTTGCGTTGCTTTAAATTTTTTATATGATTTATTTATAAGATATTGTTCTAGTTGCTCTAAAGAAATTCCATATATATTTTGCACATTACTCACCTTATATTGATTATATCAAAATAAAGAAAAAAATAATAGAAGTTATCTACTATTTCTTTTTTTTATGTTTATTTAAAAACCAATTATTAAACAAAGTACAAAGAATACAAATCCTAGAAAATAAGTTAAGCGAGTTATAAACAATTCCCCACCACGTTCTTTTCTACTAGCAAATAGACTATCATTTGCTCCCGTTAATGCACCAGATCCGCTTTCAGCCTTACCACTTTGAAGTAAAACAATTGAAATCAATAATATGGCAACTACCATAAGAAATATTTGCATATAACACCTCCAAACTATATATAATTTAACATATTTTAATGATTTTAGCAACATATTTTATTAATAAGTATTAATTTAAATTTTTAAAAGCAAAATAGAACTAATAAAATTAGTAATGAATCAATATAAAATACTGGTGGTTTTTTTATTATTCATATGAGTTATTCTTATTTTATTCGCCTTTTACAACACATATGCTTTTATTTTCTAACGATATATTTTTAATTACATATTCCATATCTTTTAAATTAATGGTTCTTATTAGATCAATTCCATTATCAATTACTTTACCATAATATATTAAATTATTCATTATTTTACTATTGATATTATAAATATTATCGCTGTCATAAATTTTAGAACTTGTTAAAACTTTCTTTTTTCTGATTAAATCATCTTCTGTAATATTCAAATTGCTTATTTCTTGTCTAATTAAATTTATAACTTCTTTATACTTTTGTGATTCAAAATTAATTGTAATAATTAAGTAATTATCGACTAATTCGGAAGATATATATAAATCTTCAGTTATAAGCTGTTCATCTTTTAATTTTTGGCAAAGTTCAGATGTTGCACTTAATTTTATGTAAAAAAACAATTTTATATAGTTTAAGATAAGTAACATTGATAATTTTGTTAAATTTTGAATATCAATTTTATAGCTAAAATCAACTTTGGGAATGGTAACATTACTAAGAATAATTTCTTCATATTCTCTTGAAACCTGATTAGGTTCTGTATATTCTCCTAATTTGATTTTTTTAGGTTTTAAAAACTGTTTTTTGCTTTGATTTTTTTTAATTTCTTCAATAATTGTTTCTGGTACAACATTACCAGTAACTACAATAAACATATTGGAAGGATGATAAAAAGTATTATAACATGTATATAAATCTTCTTTTGTTATGGAATTGATACTTTCTGTCGTTCCAATTATTGAATATTTATAGGGATGATTAACAAATAAATTGTATAAAGTCTGTTCCTTTACTCTTGTAAAAGGATCATCTTCATACATTTTTATTTCTTGCTCAATGATACCCTTCTCTTTTAAAACATTAGTATCCGTAAAATATGGTGACTGAACATAATCTAATAAATAATGAATATTTTCTAATACATATTCTGTTCCAGAAAATAGAAAAGTTGTTTTTAAATTAGTTGTAAAAGCATTGGCATCTGCTCCTCTTTCACTAAAAAAAGTGAAAGGGTCAGTTCCATCTTCTTGTTCAAATAATTTGTGTTCAAGAAAATGAGCAATCCCATCAGGTACTTTTATCATTTTATTTTTATTAATTGGAATAAATTCACTATGAATAGAACCATATTTAGTTGAAAAAGTAACGTAATTATTATTGACATTTTTAAAAGGAATTACGTATATTTCTAAACCATTAGTAAGTTTTTCAAAATATGCTTCTAAATCTAAACCTTTTAATTCTATTTTATTCATTATTTTCACCTTCTAACAAAAATATCGTATCCATTTTTATTTTTTTAGAAACTTCAATTATCATTTGCTTTGTTACCTTATTTATTTCTTCAATCCTAGTTTCAACTAAATCAGTATTAAAATATTCTTTTCCTTCATATATACCAATTACATTATAAGGTGAATCAAGCATAGATAAAATACTGCTTGTATATACTTTTTTTGCTGCCTCAATGATTTCTTCTTTAAAGTCACCTTTTTGCATATTCTTAATTTCTTTTTTTATTAATGTGACAGTTTTTTTAAAGTTTATAGCATTAATTCCGGCTGTAATTGTCATGACATTAAATACTTTATTAATTTTGGAACTTATATGATAACACAAACTATTTTTTTCTCTTATTGTTTGAAAAAGTTTAGAATCAGGTCCACCACCAATAATGTAATTATAAATATTTATAACGTATTTTCTTTCAAAGTCAGATAAATTATCTAGTTTAAAACCGATTTTTAAAATGCTTTGATTTATTTTTCGAGTAACTTTAACAGTTTTTACTCTTTTTCTAAATTTAGTATGCATTAAATAATGAGAAGTTGCAGGTTTTTTTATGGTATTGATTAAAAAATTAGTGCCCATTACTTGTTTTATTCTTTCTGGTTCAATATTTCCAATTATAAAGATATCAACAATATCACTTTGAAGAACTGATTTATAATATTGATATAAGTTGCTTGCATTAATTTTTTCTAAGTCTTCTAAATAACCATCAGCTAAATAAGAATATGAAGCTTTTTTATCCATATTTTCATAAAGAAGTTTAGTAGCTAACTTCTCAGGACTTTCTTTAAAGTTTTCTATGTTTGATTTTATTTCTTTTTGAGCTAGGTTAAATAGTTTCTCGTTAAATTTATTGTTTGTACTATTAGGATTAAATAATATATCAGCTAAAAATTGAAGAGTTTTTTCTGACATTTTGTCTTCTGTATATTTTTCATTTAAAAATGTCATTTCATAATATAATATTGAATAGTTACCAGAAATACTAGTTCCACCAGAATAACCAATATTATATAAATTTTCAGTTTCAATAATCATTTCTCGTTCTGTTTGATATTTTTTAGTTGATTTTACTAAAATATTTGCTAACATATTACGAAGTGTTGTTTCACTTTTTTTGACTTTTCTTTTGAAGTTGACGGTAATTACATTTCTTTTAAATTTATCTGTATTTATGATGTGAAGATTATATGGGCCAATTTCATAACGAGTATATTTCATTAGTCACCTCTTTCTTATTATGGATTAGATTTAATTTATAATACAGAATCTAAAGCAATTTTTATCATTTTATCAAATGAATTTTGTCTTTCAAGTGGTGTCATTTTTTGATAAGTTATTAAGTTATCAGATACAGTTAAAAGACAAGCTGCTTTTTTATTTAATACTTTTGCATTATGAAATAAGGCAAAGCTTTCCATCTCAACTCCTAAGCATTTATGTTCTTTGTATAATTTATTAATGTCAGCATTATTATAAAATACATCTGTAGAATGAATTACTCCTTGATAAATTTTCACATCTGCTACTGATGTTATTTTATTATTTAATGAGTTATCAGATTCTATTATTTTTTTATCATATCCATTTTGAACATAAGCATACGATGAATCACTATAAGCTTCTTTAACGAGAATGATGTCAGACAAGGTAAGATCATTAGTATATGTTCCACAAGATCCTACTCTTATAATATTTTCAACATTGTAAAAATTAAATAGTTCATAAGAATAAATACCAATACTAGGCATTCCCATTCCTGATGCCATTACAGTTATTTTTTTCCCTTTATAAAAACCTGTATAAGCATACATTCCTCTTATCTGATTAACTAATTTATAATTTTCCAAATAATTTAAAGCAATATATTGAGCTCTTAATGGGTCTCCAGGCATTATAACAGTTTTTGCAATCTCATTTTCTTTTGCTTCTATATGTGGTGTCATAATATCTCCTCCTATATTTATTTTAACATAAAACCCAAATATTATCTATATTATATATTTTGATCAAAAAAATATGTTAGAATTGAAATAATAAAATAATTTTTAACTAAGAATTTTTATGCTTTTTTAATACTTTGATTTTTTTATTAATAAAATAAAAATCATGAATATATCTTTTTTTTATGTACTGATATATTTTGCTTTTCAATTCGTTAACATTTTGATTCTCTTTTATTAATTCTAAATGGTAAAAATTCAATATATTATCAACAAATTCTGATAAGAAAAAAGAATTTTGGTAAGCATTATCCTGATTTATTTCAATCATTTGACTTAAAAAATATAAATCTCGATCTATTTCTATTAAAATCTTTTTTAATAAATAATTTTCAGCAATTGATTCAATAATATTATTACTAAGTTTTAAATATTCTGTTTCATCATAGTGTAAATCAAAGGAGATTTTATTATCAAAAGTTCTATAAAAAAGTTTTGATTTAGCTGGTTCAACATAAGTAACATTAGCATATTGCTTAGCTATTTTTTTTAATCGATTATTTATTATGTCAGAAATATTTAATCCTAATAAGTTAGGAACTCCACATAAATAGACTTGAGTATTACTTTTTTTGATTCTATTAGCATTTTGAATATATTTTAATATTGCTTCAATTGAAATGCAATCTCTTTTTACTCCATATGTAAAATAGCGATGCCCTTCTTTTGTTATATTATCCAAAAAAGAGCCAGTTGCTCCATTATATATAACAATATTGGCTAAAGAGGGATTATGTTCTAGTATTAAGTCACTAAGTCTTAAATTAAAATCATTAGCTGTATAATATTTGATTATGTCTCCTAGTTTTACTTGTAATTTCATCACATTATAATCTGATATGTTTATATTGTAAATTTCTGATAATTCTATATTATTTAAAAACCAGTCTAATATGTGTTCATCACTATTATTTTGTGCTCTAGCAAAATGAGTTAATTTAGTATCTATTCCTTGTTCTTGCATAATTGGTAAAATAGTTGAATTTCTAAATAATAAAGGTTTTGTTATTCTTGTCATTGAATATCCAGATGCAATGGAATTACCAATACTAGTTAAATATAAACTAGTTATTCGATATTTATTTAGATTTCCAGCTAATTTTTTATTACTTTCTTTTAATTCTTTTTCTATCATGTTTTGCCCTCGTATTTAATAATATTATCTTAATATTATTATTTTGTCAATTTACAAATTAAAAAATACTATTTCTAGTATTTTATAAATAACTTCTAAAATTTTTAAATATTTGATTACTATCTAAATTAGTTTTATTTAATTCTTCCAACATTTTTTTCTGTTCTTTATTTATTTTTTCAGGAATAATAACTTCAATAATAACATACATATCGCCTTTTCTTTTGTTATTTGGATCTTCTACACCTTTACTTTTTAAACGATGTTTATCTCCATTTTGAGTTCCCTCTAAAATTGTAAGCATTACATTTCCGTAAACAGTTGGAATTTCTTTTTTACATCCTAAAATGGCTTCAGTAATTGTAAGCGGAAGTTTAATATAAATATCATTTTCTTCTCTTTCAAATAAAGGATGTTCTTTAACTAAAAATTCTAAATAAATATCACCGTTAGGGCCTCCATTAGAACCAGCCTCACCTTTTCCTGCTAATCTTAATTGATTTCCTGTATTAACTCCAGCCGGTATAGTTACTTCTAATTCTTTATTTGATTTTATTTTACCATTACCTTTACATTTAGAACAAATTGTTTTAAAACTATTTCCTTTGCCGTGACAAGTTGGACAAGTTGTTTTACTCATAAATGAACCAAATAATGTTCTTTGTTCACTTGTAACAGTTCCATTACCATGGCAAGTTGAACAAGTTGTTTCACCCATTCCACCAATACCTTTACATTCTTTACAAGTTTCAGTAACATCAATATTAATTGTCTTTTTACATCCATGAATAGCTTCATCAAAAGTTAAATTAACTCTTAAAACAGAATCTCTTCCTTTTTGAGTACGATTAGAACTTTTCCCACCAAAATTAAATCCAAAGCTATTACCAAATAAATCACCAAATAAATCACCTAAATCTACATCTGAAAAATCAAATCCTTGTGCTCCTTGTGATCCTTGAAAAGCAGCATGACCGTATTGATCATATTGTTTTCTTTTGGTTTCATCTGATAAAATAGCATAAGCTTCTTGTGCTTCTTGAAATTTTTCAGATGCACCAGCTTCTTTATTTACATCAGGATGATACTGCTTTGCTAATTTTCTAAAAGCACTTTTAATTTCGGTTTCATTCGCATTTCGATCAACACCTAATATTTCATAATAATCTCTTTTATTCATACTTCACCTAACTATCTAATAATTTTTTATATTCCTCTAAAGTTTTTGAAAAAATATTTATCGCACTTTCGACTACTTTGGGATTATTCATATCAACACCAACTATTTTTAATTCATCAAGAGGATACATTGAACCACCACTTTTTAAAAACTTTTTGTAATTTTCTAAAGCTTCTTTATCATTATTTAATATATTTTGAACAATATAAGAAGCTGCTGATAAGCCTGTTGCGTATTTATAAACATAAAAATCATAATAAAAATGAGGAATTCTAGCCCATTCATATTTAATTTCTTCATCAATGTCTACACTATCTCCATAGTATTTTTGAACTAATTTATAATATGCATTAGAAATAAATTCATTAGTTAATATTTCTCCACTATCACTTGCTTCATGCATAAATTTTTCAAATTCAGCAAACATAGTTTGACGATAAATAGTGCTTTTATATAATTCTAATTGTTTATTTAATATAATCAGTTTTTCGGTTTTATTGCTTGAATTTTTTAGCATATAATCGTTTAATAATAATTCATTAACCGTTGATGCAACCTCCGCAACAAATAATTTATAATTAGAATATTGATATGAATTATTTGAATTAGAGTAATAACTATGAAGTGTATGGCCTAATTCATGAGCTAATGTCGATACATCATCTATTCTATCTTCATAATTTAATAAAATATATGAACAAGTATCATAGCAACCAGATGAATAAGCTCCACCACGTTTAGAAATATTGTTGTATACATCTATCAATTTTTCATTAAAAGCTTTATTTAATATTTGAAGATAATCATCACCTAGTACTTTTAAAGCATTTAATACAATATCTTTTCCTACAAGAAATGGATATTCTTTTATTTTACTATCAATTAAATCAACGCTAGTATCATATAAATGTTGTGTATCTAAATTAAGCTGCTTTTTTCTAAATTCATAATATTTATGTATTTGTGGAAGTCCTTTATTAACTGTTTCTATTAAATTGTTATAAACACTAACATCAATATTATCTGCATATAGACTCATTTCTAAAGCATCTTTATAATTATATAATTTAGCTAAAGATCCTTCAATTTCTACAATTGATGAATAAGTTGTTGCAAAAGTATTTTTATAACTTCCATAAACTCTATAAAGTTCCTTAAAAGCATCTTTTCTTACTCTACGATCTTTAACACGAATATATTTAGAATAATTGCTTTCAGTAAGTTCAACTTCCTTACCATTTTCATCAATAATATTTCCAAATTTCATGTCGGTATCAGATAATTTTTCAAACGTTTTTAAAGGGATATTAAATGTTTTACTTAATTGACTAACAACTTTTTCTTCTTTACTTGATAGGGTATGTTTTTTATATCTAAATAGTTGTTCTAAAATAAATTGATATTCTTTTAATAAAGGATTTTCTTGATAGAATTTTTCAATAATAGAATAATCATATTCCATTAATAAAGGATTAAAAAAAGATATTTCTTTATTATATTTATCAAATAAATTAAGAGCTTTGCCCAATAATTCTTGATTGGTTGTATTTGATGTATCTTCATCACTAGATAAATTAGCATAAAAATATATTTTTTCTAATAAACGACTTATTTCAGTATCTTTTTTTAGATAATCATATAAATTAAAGCCATTATCCATTAAATGATTTTGAAATTCTGATAATTTTGGTAGTTCATTTAAAGCAAATTCATAATCATTATTCCACTCTTTTATAGTTGAATATATTTTAGTTAAATCCCATTTGTAATCACTACTAATTTCACTTCTTTGCTTTTGCTTTTGTGCCATATTTTCTCCTCATAAGGGCAAAGTTCTAGTTAAACTAGAACTTCCTTTCTATTTTTCTTCAAATTCAGCGTCAATTACATCATCTTTTGAATCATCTTTTTTATTGTCTTTATCGTCTTTTGAATCAGATTTTATATCACTATTAGTTTCTTGATTCTTTTTTGCCGTTTCTTCATAAACTTTAGTAGCAAGTGCCATTGTTGATTCATTTAATTTTTCTTTTTTTACTTTGATATCTTCTATATCATTTTTTTCTAAAGCTTCTTTTAATTCTTTAATTTCTGCTTCAGCTTTTTCTTTATCTTTACTATCAACTTTATCACCTAAATCTTTAATTGCTTTTTCTGTTGCAAAAATTAATTGTTCAGCTTCATTTTTAGTATCTACTTCTTCTTTTTTCTTTTTATCAATTTCTTTATTAGCTTCCGCTTCTTTAACCATTTTATCAATTTCATCATCTGATAATCCAGTTGAAGATGTTATTGTTATTGATTGTTCTTTATTAGTTCCCATGTCTTTGGCTTTAACATTAACAATTCCATTAGCATCAATATCAAATGTCACTTCAATTTGAGGAACCCCTCTTGGTGCTGGTGGAATATTTGTTAATTGAAATCTGCCTAATGTTTTATTATCACTAGCCATACTTCTTTCGCCTTGAAGTACATGAATATCTACTGCTGGTTGACTATCTGCAGCAGTTGAGAATACCTGACTTTTACTTGTTGGTATAGTTGTATTTCTAGGTATTAATACAGTCATTACACTACCTAATGTTTCAATTCCAAGTGATAATGGAGTTACATCTAATAAGACAATATCATTAACTTCACCAGTTAAAACACCACCTTGAATAGCTGCTCCAAGTGCTACTACTTCATCAGGATTTACACCTTTAGAAGGTTCTATATTTAATTCTTTTTTTATTAATTCTACTACTTTAGGTATTCTAGTAGAACCACCTACTAATAATATTTTATCAAGATCTTTAGCTTTTATAGAAGCATCTTTTAGAGCCTTTCTAACTGGATCTAATGTTGATTCTAATAAATCTTCAACTAAATCTTCAAATTTTGCCTTTGTTAAAGTAACTGATAAATGTAATGGTCCATCTTCTCCTTGAGAAATAAATGGAATTGATATTTCAGTTTGATTCATACCAGATAAATCTTTTTTAGCTTTTTCAGCAGCATCTTTTATTCTTTGCATTGCCATTTTGTCTTTTTTAATATCAACCCCAGTATCTTTTTTAAATTCAGATACTAAGTAATCCATAATTTTTTCATCAAAGTCATCACCACCAAGTTTATTATTTCCACTTGTTGATTTAACTTCAAAAACGCCATCACCTAATTCTAAGATTGACACATCAAATGTTCCCCCACCTAAGTCATAAACTAAGATTTGTTCATTTTTATCTTGTTTATCAAGTCCGTAAGCAAGAGCTGCCGCAGTCGGTTCATTAATGATTCTTTCTACTTCTAAACCAGCAATTTTACCAGCATTTTTAGTTGCTTGTCTTTGTGCATCATTAAAATAAGCTGGAACGGTAATAACAGCCTTCGTAACTGTTTCTCCTAAATAACTTTCCGCCGTTTTCTTTAAATCAGTTAATATCATTGCTGATATTTCTTCTGGACTATAATCTTTTCCATTAGCATTAACTTTTTCTTTTGAACCCATCAATCTTTTAATTGAATATACAACATTTGGGTTAGTTATCATTTGATTTTTAGCTTTTTGACCAACAATTATTTCATTATTTTTAAAAGCTACAACTGAAGGAGTTGTTCTATTTCCTTCTGAATTAGCAATTACTTTTGCCTCTCCACCTTCATACACTGCTACACAACTATTAGTTGTTCCTAAATCTATTCCTATTGTTTTACTCATTTATATCACCTTTCTTTTATTCACTAACTCGTACCATTGCTGGGCGAATTACACGATCTTTTAATAAGTAACCTTTTTGTAATACTTCTATTACTAAGCCTGATTTCATACCATCAATTTTTTCTGTCATAACAGCTTGATGATATTTAGGATCAAATGGTTTATTAACTCCATCAATTGCTTTTACTTCATAAGTATTAAAAACATTAATAACTGAAGCATAAATCATTTTAAATCCTTCTAAAAACTTTGATAATTCATCAGTTAAATCATTATCATCTAATTTTATTGCTCTTTCAAAATTATCAACAACTGTAAGCAATTCTTTGACAATATCTTCATTTGAATATTTAAGCATACTAATAATTTCATCATCTTTTCTTTTTCGATAATTAACTAATTCAGCTTTTTCTCTTAAAACTTTTTCTTCTAATTCTTTAATATAATCATTTAAAACATCAATTTTTTTATCTTCATCAGTTTTTTGAGTGTTTTTTATTTCTTCATTACATGAACACTCGGTTTTTTCATTACAGCCACAATCACATGCTTCTTCGCATTCACATTTTTTTTCTACTTGATCTTTTTTCTTCACTATTTCACCTCTTTAATGTTGTCTTTTATATAATTAAGCAAAGTAATTACTCTATCATATTCCATCCTTTTAGGGCCAATTAATGCAATTGTTCCTTCATCACCATTAACAGAATATTTTGTTTTTATAATTGTTACATCGTCATCAAACTCATTCTCACTACCTATGTATATATTAATACCAGATTCTTCTTCTTTGATTACTTTTACAAGATCTTTATCATCAAATTTACTAATGATATCTCTTATTTTAGTAGCATCATTAAATTCTGGCTGCTTTAATATATTACTTGTACCTGAAAATTTAACATTTGATTCTTTTGTAAAATCATTAAAAGCATTATAAAAAGCGTTATAGAGTACTTCATGTTGCTTTATCATTTGTTCGATGACAGGTTTAATTTCAAATTCAAGTTTAATACTTACTTCATTAATTGGTGTACCTACAATTAATTTATTAATGATATCCACTGTTTTTCTTATTTCTAAAGTATCAACTGTTTGTTCAAAATAAACATTTCGATGTTCTACATGACCTTTATCAGTAATAACAAGAGCGATTATTGTTGAATTATCAATTGGCACAACTTCAATTCTACTAATACGATTAGAATTAGATGCACTACCTAGTACAACAGAAGTATAATTTGTAAGATCAGAAATTATCTCCATGCTTTTTTGAATAGCATCACTTAATATCAACGATTGATTATGAAATATAGTTTGTAATTTCAGCATGTCTTCCCCATTTAATTCCTTAGGTTTCATAATATTATCAACATAATAGCGATATCCTTTTTCGCTTGGTATTCTTCCTGATGAAGTATGAGTTTTTTCAATTAAAAAGTTATCTTCTAAAAAAACCATTTCATTTCTAATCGTTGCACTTGAACAATTCAAAATATCACATAGTGATTTGCTACTAACAGGTCTAGCATTTTTTATATATTCTTCGACAATTAATTTCAACAATTCTTCTTGTCTTTGATTTAACATACATCACCTCTTTACCGAACATGTTTATTGTACTATTATATTTTAGCATTGTCAATATATGAGTGCTAAAATATTTTGTATTATAAAATTGATTTAATTTTATATTTAATTATGGACATTTTATATAATTTTATACTTGATAGTTATTTAAAAAAAAATTAGTTTTTTTCTAAAACTATAATTTTTTTATTTAAATTGTAATATTGTATACCTGAAATAATAGATAACACACAAGCTATAATTAAAATAAAATCAGATATTCTTAAGTTCCATAATTCAAAAGGGAGATTATAAAATAAAGTAAGCATAACTCCAATCATTAATAATACTGTTTTAAATTTGCCACTACTAATATTAGTCATTACACTCCCCTTACTACTAGCCAACATTTTTATTGAATTAACAACAATATCTCTTATAATAATTATTACTGGTATGATTGGATGAATAAAACCATAAGCACATAATATTATCAAAACAGAATTTACTAATATTTTATCAGTAAGTGAAGCAAACATTTTACTAAAATCTGTTATCAAATTATATTTTCGTGCTATAATTCTATCAAATAAAGTAATTAAAGAAGCAATAGCAAAAAGAAAACCTGTTATTATATATTTTGTATCAACAACTAATGCTTCATTAATAAATATTTTAGGCAAACTAAGTCCCATTGTATCAAACGGAAATATTAGAATTATTATTATTATTACTGACAATATTAATCTTAATATTGTTAATTTATTTGGTAATTTCATAATTCCTCCCTATTATATAAGCAGCCTCAATTGGCTTTTCTTCCACAAAATCGTCTTTTTTTATAAGTGTTATTATAAAATAACCGCTTATTATAAGTAATATACCAATTATTATATAAATAACAGTTGAAATCATAATAGGTTTTCTTGATTTACTCATTGTATAAGGAGAAGCAATCTTTTTTACATCTTCTTTTTTAACACATTTTTTTTGGGCATTTTTTATGTCACTTAACGATATTTTAGATGTATAATCAAATAAAAATTCATTAAATTCATCAACCATGTCTTCATATTTTAATCCTAAATATTTTGAATAATCTCGAATAAAATATTTCAAATAAAAAACGTCTTTGAATGCTTCAATATTACCTTCTTCAATATTCTCAATTTGTGATGGTCTTAATTTTAAGTCTTCTGCTGCTTCATCTAAAGATACTCCCATACTTTCTCTAGCTTCTTTAAGTTTTTCACCAATTTCTTTCATATTCACCATCCTAAAAAAACAAAATAATATTTTATAAGCCATGTTCTGTTCCTATTTCTAGGCGACAAACATTTATCTATTGCATAATGCAATCCCATAGACAGTTCTATTTCTATCTATTAGGTTCCCCTACCAAATTTGGGTTTCTCGCTCATGGGGTTTATCACGTTCCACTTTTTAGTTTCCTAAAAACTCGTCTCTATGACACTTTATGCTTATAACCATGCTTAAAGTTTAGGTTATTAAGCGCCGTTAGTTAAAACTACCATAGGTTATTTTTTCCCTATGCATGAACACTACTATCATCCCAGATAGTGCGAGCATGGACTTTCCTCTATATTATAAAAATACAGCGTTTGTCAAAATATTATTCTTTTCCATAAATTATTTTTTCTAAATTTGAAAGGCGTCTTAAAACATCGGCATTATTAGGAGCATCTCCTCCAGTAGATGCCACGTCCAACTTAGTTCTAAGAAGTCTTATTTCTTGTTTTAATTTCATGTTTTCTGCAAGTAAGTTGTTTTTATCAGTCTCAAGTTCATTAACAATATTAGACCATTCTTCATAATCTTTTATTATAACATCTAAGAATTTATCAACTTCTTGTGGCCTAAATCCACGAGTATCAATTTTAAAGTCTTTTTCTAAAATATCTTTAGCAGTCAAAAAAATTCGTTCTTGATACATATTTATACCCCTTTCCTCTGTATCATTATCTCAAATAAATAGTTGTTTGTCAATTGACTTTTTATTTACTATATATAAAAAAAACTATCTAAATTTTGTTAAAAAACTAGTAGTTCTTTTTATATATTTTACATCATCAATCATACTTTCAAACAAATTATCTAAATGATGTTTGTTCATTTTCCACCTCGTTTATACTTTAACACATTTAAATTATCTTGTGTTGCTTTTCGACAAAACTAGATTATATTTTCTCTTAAATTAATTTATGACAAATTATTAATCTAAGTAGAAAAAAGAGAATATATATAGTATAATTATAGTGGTGATAAAAATGAGATATCCTGTTGGAAGTAAAAATGATTTTAATAATGAAGTATCTTATAGTAATCGTGGAATGACATTAGAAAAAGAAATTAACATTTCTAATGAATATTACTTACTAAACGATATTGCAATTATCCATAAAAAACCAACACCTATAACTGTTAATAAAGTTGATTACAATTCAAGATTTGATGCAACAATAAAAGAAGCTCACTTTAAAATTCCTTCAACAACAGATTATAATGGGATTTATAAAGGAAAATATATTGATTTTGAAGCTAAAGAGACTAAAAATATTAAGCTATTCCCCCTTAGTAATATTCATAAACATCAATTGGAACATTTAAAAAAAATTGTTCGTCATGGAGGAATTGGATTTATTATTATAAGATTTATTAAGATAAATCAAACTTTTCTAATAACAATTGATAAAGTATTAGAATATATAAATGATAATTATAAGAAATCTATTCCTGTTGATTATATAGAAAAATTTGGTTACTCCATTAAAGACAAATATAATCCACGAATTGATTATTTAGAAATATTAGACAAAATTTATTTTAAAGGAGATACATATGAAAAAGAAAATAAATAATAAAAAGACTACTTCAAAAAAAACAATGAAAAAGAGTTCAATAAAAAAAAGCAATTTATTAAAGTGGATGCAAAAAAATCAAATTTTATGTATTTTAGGACTTGTTAATTTACTATGCCTGATAATTGGAACATGTATAATTGGTTTCTTATTATCTTTCGCCTTTATTTTTATTATTGATATAATTACTTATTATATTTTAAAAAGAAAAAAAAGAAAAAAACATTCTATTGGAAAAATTATTCTTTTAATAATATTTTCTTTTGGAATTCTAATTATACTCGCAATTACAATTTTCTTTTTTTGGATAGCTAAAAATGCACCAAACTTTAATCCAGAAGAATTATATCAAAATGAATCAACTATTATATATAATAATAAAGGCGAAATTGAAGCTAAATTAGGTGTAGAAAAAAGAGAAAAAATAACTTATGATGAATTACCAGAAGTCTTAATTAATGCAATTGTTGCAACAGAAGATTCAAGATTTTTTCAACATAATGGATTTGATTTACCACGATTTATTAAAGCAACTTTTGGTCAATTAGCAGGAAATGCTGGTGCAGGAGGTGCTTCTACTTTAACAATGCAATTATCAAAAAATATTTTCACATCAACAAAAGACGAAGGCATTCAAGGTATTATTCGTAAATTTACCGATATATACATGTCAATATTTAAAATTGAAAAAAATTATACTAAAGAAGAAATACTAGAATTTTACGTTAACTATAATTATTTAGGGGCCGCTTCTAGAGGCGGAGCATATGGTGTTGAACAAGCATGTCTTACATATTTTGGAAAAAAAGCAAAAGACATTAATTTAGCAGAAGCTTCATTAATCGCTGGTTTATTTAATTCTCCTAATGCTTTAGATCCTCTTAAAAATCCAGAAAAAGCAGCAAAAAGAAGAAGTATTGTATTACATTTAATGAAAATTCATGGTTATATTACTGAAGAGGAAAAAGAAATTGCAGAAGCAATTAGTGTTGAAAACTTAATTACCAAAGATTATAAAGTAGAAGCAAATCATGGTTTTATTGACACAGTTGTCGCTGAAGTAATGAAAAAAACAAAAAAAGACCCTTATACAGTTCCTATGGAAATTTACACTACAATGGATAGTGAAAAGCAAAAACACGTTAATGCTGTTATGCTCGGAAAATATTACAAATGGGACAATTCCAAAGTTCAAGCTGGTGTTATTGTTATTGACAATAAAACTGGTGCGGTTGTTGCCGTAGGGGCTAATCGAGATTCAGGAAAAGAAAAAATATTTAACTATGCAACCGACATAAAAAAGCAAATTGGTTCAACAGCCAAACCGTTATATGATTATGGTCCTGCAATTGAATATAATAATTGGAGCACTTATCAATTATTTGCCGATGAGCCATATTATTATACAGGTGGTCAAGCAATTAATAACTGGGATGGAACTTTTCAAGGATTAATTACTATGCGTACAGCAATAATAGGTTCAAGAAATATTCCTGCTTTAAAAACATTTAAAAACATTGCAAATAATAATATTAAAGAATTTGTAACTAAATTAGGTCTCAGTCCCGAACTAGAAAATGGTAAAATTCATGAAGCACATGCAATTGGTGGATATACAGGTGAAAGTCCATTAACCGTTGCAGCTGCCTATGCAGCCTTTGCTAATAAAGGTATTTATAATGAACCTTATAGTTTTACTAAACTAATTTATCGTGAAACTGGAGAAGTATTTGAAAATAAAACAGCACGAACAAAAGTTATGAATGAAGATACAGCTTACATGATTACTAGTATGCTACTAGATACTGGTAATACTGCAATCGGTACTTACTATGCGAATATGAATAATGCTAAAGTAGCAATAAAAACAGGAACAACTAATTATCCAAAAGAAACTTTTGATATTTACAAAAATTTATCAAAATCAGCTGTTAATGATTTATGGGTAGCAGGATATGATCAAGACTACGCAATGGCTATTTGGTATGGATATGATAAAATTAATGAAGAATATATTAAAAATGGCTATTATACAGATTTATATACTTATAGAGTAGCTCACGGTAGATTATTTCATGATCTTGGAGTTGGAATATTCTTCAATAAAAACAATTTTCCTAAACCAAATAATGTTATTCAAGTTGCCGTTGAAAAAGATTCAAATCCTGTTAAATTGCCTAGTGAATTTACACCTAAAGATATGATAATCAATGAATTGTTTAAATCAGGAACTGAACCAACTGAAATATCTAATAGATATTCTAAATTGGATAAAGTTAAAAATTTAACAAGTAAAATTGATAAAAATAAAATTATATTATCTTGGGATAAAGTAAAAAATCCTGATGCTATTGATGAAAATAAACTAAAAACATATGTTAATTCTCTTTTTAGCAACAATTATAGTCAAACTAATTATCTAAATACCAGATTAAAATATAATAAAGATTATATTGGTACAATAAGCTATAACGTTTATTATAAAAATGATTTAGGAGAGTTAGAACTAATTAAAAATACAGCGGAACCTACCATTACATACGATATTAAAACTAATTTGAAATCAATTGTCTTTGTTGTAAAAACAACTTATTCAATCTTCAAAAATAATATGAGTGATGGTGAAGAACTTACGATTGATTTAAAAGGTCTTGCCCCTATTGTAACTTCTATTATAAATGGTAATATCTTAATTGAATGATATTTATATAGAAGAAAAAACTCCTGTTATTGTAACTGAAAGCGGAATTGATGTTACAAGTCTTTCAACAATAACAAAAGAAATTAAAAATAGTAAAAATGAAATTGTTTCTAATATAACAACTGATAAAGAAGATATATTTACTATAACTTATAGTATTACTTATGATACTTACAAAGAAAAATTAGTTAAAACAATTAAAATAAATAGTGGCTTATAAAAAAGCTGCTTTTTTTATAAATAAAAGAAGATAATTTTATCTTCTTACTTAGATGGCAATTGAAATTCTAATACTTATTAGTTCACAGTTAAACTAAAATCAGTACTAATTATGTAGTCTATAGGTATACTATACCCATTATATTATTCACCTATTTTAATACATTTATTCTTATCATTTTCTATTTCTATATTGTTTTCAAAAACTTTATATTCAGTAACATTAATAACTATTCCAATAACTAAAACGTAAGAAATAAAATATATCCATAACATTAAAATTACAATATTAGATAGATTACCATAAAATAAATTGTAATTAGCAATATTTGTAACATAATATCCGTAAATATAAGTTCCAATAATCCAAAATATAGTTGTAAATACAGCTCCTTTATTTACATATTTGCTTGGAATATGCTTATCTGGTGCGATTGTATAAATTAGTTTGACAATCATAAATATAAACATAAAGCCAATTGGCCATTTAATCATTAAGTATAAATAGTAAGTATATTTATTCAGATACTTTAAAAAATTAATTGTTAGAAAATTCATAATACTACTACCAAAAGCTAAAAAAGTTAACATAAAAACAATTAAAACAACAAGTAAAATAATCATATTAAATGCTTTTAGTCTTTTTCTTATATAATTATTATTTTCAACATTATAAACTTTATTTGAAGCAATAATAATAGCATGAGCACCATTACTGGCTAAAATAAAGCCCATTAAAGTGAATATAACAACATTAAAATCAACGCCTTGTCCACTAAAATAAGGAACTAAAATATTACTTATTTGCTCAGGAAAATATTGATTCATAAAATCAGTAAGTATTGTAATTGGAATTGACATTAAACTGCAAATAAAGCCAATTAAAATAATAATAGGAATTATTGCAAGAACTAAAAAGAATGCTAAATTGCCAGGCAATATTTTTAACTCAGGTCTTAAAATCAACTCATACATTTTGTGGACTATTTCTTTTAATTTTTTCATAAATCTCCCTAAAAAAGAACTAGTTACTAAGTTCTTCTTTATTATTTTTCATATCAAGGGTTGCTTCATTAACTGCATCATCAATTGTTTTAATAGCATCATTTATCATACTATAACCTGCTGCTGCACCAAATCCGTGAGCTAATTCTTTTAATTCTTTAATTAGTTTTCTAACATGAGATATAACTTGTTTCTCATCATAACCAACCATATAAATTAAAAATTCATTCCCATTTGTTCGAATAATCTCAGTATTCTGAATTTGATTTTTTATTAAAATATTAGCAGCTTCTTTAATTACATTGTCACCCTCTTGATGACCATAATTATCATTTATATAAGCAATATTATTTAAATCTACAATGACAATAGTTTGTGGATATACTTCACTATCATCCCATATTTCAATATGATCATTTAAATAATTTCTATTTTTCAAAGAAGTCAAAACATCAACATAACGTAACTTATCAGTCTTCGACATTACTAGACCTTTCTTCTTTTTCTTTTTTTTAAACAGTAGTTTTTTTAAAACAACAATTAAAGAAATTAAGATAATTACTAAAATTAATAATAGTGTTAATAATCTATTAGGATTTTTTTCCATTTTGAAATCAAACAGTTTAATATAAGTACTATTAGTGTATTCTTTTTCATTAATAAAAGATAAATAGAAGTCTAAATAATCATTGAAAATTTTATTAGCTGCAATATCACGCATAACGTAATTATAGTTATCTTTTAAAGTAAAATTATAATCGATTTTAAAATTTTCTAATTTGTTTTTACTATAAAAATAATATGAATCATAATCTAAAGCAATAATAGAATCATTGTTAACGTTATCTAATAAATCAATTAAATTATTATACTTTTTTGTTTTATTTTGATTATTAGATAAATATTGCTCAATCTTTGTATCAGCAACAACTAATATTTCTTTATCTTTAATTGAATTTAGTGAATTAACAATTACATTATTTTTTAAATTTGATACAACAACTATTTTTTCATCATAAAATGAAGTTGATATTTTCGTATCCATTTTATATTCTGTGCTAGAATAATTATTAAATACAAAATCTAAATTATTTTCATTAAATGATTGAAGCATTCCATTTACATTATTATATTTTTTTATACTTAGTTCAATATTGGCTAAATTAGCAAAATTCTTTATAATAGTACTATTTAATCCAATTAATTTTCCTTTATACAAAATATCATAAGGAGGATTGCTTACAAAGCCGTAGGTATAACTTCTTCCTTTAAATTTTGCCTTGGCTGTTTCATCTATTTTTTTAAATGCAAAATAATTTTTATTTAAATTTTTTTTATATAATTCATCATAATTTTCTTTATTCCATTTAATAAAATATTTACTAATTATTGAGTTTAACTTAACATCTTTTCCTAAAGACAACACATAGTATTCTTTTAAATCAGATATGTTGTAAACAATATTTAATGTCTCATCACTGATTATTTTTTCTAAATAAACCATTTTAGGAATTGCAATAGCATCTATTTTTTTGTTTTCATCTTTTAATTCTTCAAATAATTCTAAAATATTTTCATAACTTTCAAAGCTTACACTTGTATTAATGTATTGATTAATTAAATCCATTTCATTTTTTAAAACACCAATTTTAATATTTGATATAGCTTCTAAATTAGCATATTTGTCTTTATTTTTTGCTACTAACACATAATTATCTTGAT
>JAVWDK010000002.1:26658-36104 GCA_036642175.1 Bacilli bacterium | reverse complement strand
ATGATGAGTATACTAAAAATGATAAAATTTTACCTAATTTAAATATTAATGATAAAGTTAATATTAAATTTATTCCAAAAGAAAAAAAAACATCAGCTCCTAAGCATTATACTATTGAAACTTTAAATAACTATTTAAAAAATCCTTTTAAAGAGGATAAAATAAAAACAGATGAAGAAAATGATGATGATACAGAAGACTATAAAGCTATATTTGAAGGTTTGGAACTAGGTACAGAAGCAACTAGAACAGGAATTATTAACAATGCTATTAAAAGTCAATATATTGAATTGAAAAAAGATGTTTACAACATTCTTCCTGGAGGTGTTTATTTAATAGAATCGTTGATACAAATGCAAATAAATATGGATAAATATAAAACAAGTGCTTTAGGACAAGGATTAAAAAAAGTATATCGTAATGAATTATCTGTAAATGACGCTGTTTCTTTAGCGAAGGTAGAAATAAGTGAAATTTTTAATAAAAAAAATTTAGCAATTGAAAAAGATATTGATACTGGTTTTTATGGAGACATAATTGGCAAATGTCCTTTATGTGGAAAAAGTGTTATTAAAAACAGATATAATTATGGTTGTTCAGGATATAAAGAAGGCTGTTCTTTTAAAATAAGTATTATAATTTGCAAAAGAGTAATTTCTAAAAGTAATGCTACTCAATTATTGGAAAAAGGTTATTCTTCTAAAATTGAAGATTTTATTTCAAAAAATAATAAGCGGTTTTCTGCTGTATTAAAAATAGATAATGGCAAAATAATTTTTGATTTTAATGTAACTAAATAGATAAAATCATATTTTTGGTTAATACTAAAAATGGTGATTTTATATGAAAAAATTTTTGTTTTTATTATTAATATTTATAAATTTGTTTTTATTTGATATGAGTGTAACAAGTGTTTTAAATAACACACTCACTGTTTTTAATGATAATGATTTTGTATTATATGAAATATATACAACAACTACTACTAAAAATTTATTGCAGTACGTAAAAGAACCAACAAAAATATTTGAAGTGGATATTGAAAATAGTATAAATTATAATAGGATTAACAATTATAAATATATTTTTAATACTAGTAGTAACAAGCAAAATATTGATATGTTAGTAAGAAAATTCACACAAAAATTAATTTATTATGGATATAATAAAGAATCTAATTTAATAAATTTTAATGGAATAAAAATAAATAGGATAAAAATTTATACGACACAAAATAATTTAATTGAAATGTTAAACACTAATAAATTTACCTTGAATAAAAATCCATAATATCACATATAATTAGTGGGTGATATTATGGATTTTAATATTAATGACAAAGTAACAAGAAAATCTTATGGTAATGATATTGTATTTGTTATAACAGATATAGTTGATGATTTATATATATTAAAAGGAATTAATGTAAGATTATGTGCAGATAGTGAAGAAAAAGATTTACAAAAATATGATGAAGATAAAACCGATGATGAAGAATATTTAAAAAGAATTGCTGTAAATAAAAAATTAGATCGAAGTGATTATTTTTATTTACCTGGTAAAATACTTCATATTGATGCTGATAAAGACTATTTAAGTAGATGTTTAAAATACTATGAGGAAGCTAATATTTGGGCGATTGGAGTTATTGAAAATGAAAATAAAATAGCTCAGCATATATCTGACTTACTAGAAGAATATAATCCTAATATTGTTGTAATAACAGGTCATGATGCTTATTATAAAAAAAAAGGTAATAAAGACAATATAAATGCTTATAAAAATAGTGCTAATTTTGTTGAAGCAATAAAAAAAGCTCGAAAATACGAAAAAAGTCATGAAAAATTAATAATCATAGCAGGAGCTTGTCAATCCGATTATGAAGAGTTGATAAGAGCAGGTGCTAATTTTGCTTCAAGCCCTAAAAGAATTAATATTCACGCATTAGATCCCGCAGTAATCGCAACAAAAATGAGTTTGGCAAATGTTAATGAAGATATAGATTTAAAAGCTCTTTTAGAAAACACAAAATATGGAAAAGATGGAATTGGTGGTATAAGAACAAAGGGTACTATGTATATTGGTTATCCTAGATAGGAGAATTATGACTACAAATATGATTCGAGAAGAATTACACAGCCATATTGGAAAAAAAGCTATAATAAAATATAGCTTAGGACGGAATAAATATGAAAAATATAATGTTGTAATAAAAGAACTATATAAAAATATTTTTCTAGTAGAACTTAGTGATCAATTAAACAGAGAAATTAAATCTTTTTCATATTCTGACATTATTACACAAACAATAAAAATTGATTTTTAATTAACAAAATACTTGCATTTTAAATAAATTTATTATAAACTTAGTTTGTAATACAATGCTGAAGGAGGATTATACATGAAATTAACATCAATTACAGTTCGCAAAGTCGAAAAAGAAGAATCTCGAATGAGAGGAATTGCATCAGTTTTAATCGATGATTGCTTCGCAGTTCATGATATTAGAATAATAGAAGGTGATAAAGGATTATTCATCGCAATGCCAAGCAGAAAGACAGCAACAGGTGGCTATAGAGATATTGCACACCCAATAAATCCTGATGTTCGTAAGATGTTTGAAGACGAAATATTAAAAGCTTATAATGAAGCAGAATAAAACTCTATATGAGTTTTTTTCATATGTAAATATTTATTGCATATAATGTACCAATAGGAGGAATTTATGGACAAGGGTAATATTGATACATTAGTAAGCCATAACATTACTATTAATGATCGAAAAAATATAATTATTTCTGGAGTAAAAAAAATTGATAGTTTTGATAATGAAGAATTTTTAATGGAAACTAATATGGGTTATGTTGTAATAAAAGGAAATGAACTTGAAATAATAAAACTTGATACTTATCAAGGAAATGTTTCTATTAAAGGAAAAATTGTTAGTTTAATTTATATGGATAATTCTAAAAAAGAAAAAGAGGATGGAATGTTTTCCAAATTATTTAAATGATTGAGCTAAAAGAACAAATTGACACCTTATTATTTTCTTTTTTATTTGGTATTTTTTTTGCTTTACTTTCTAATTTTAATTACAAATTTATTAATAGTAATCACAAATTTTTTAAAATAGTTTTTACTTTTCTCTTTGTTTTAACTAATATACTAATATATTTCATTTGTTTAGAACATATAAATAATGGATATTTACATTCTTACTTTATATTAATGATAATTATGGGTGCTATTACTGAAATAATACTCAAAAAAATAATTGCTAAATTATTTAGAAAATGATATAATCATCAAAGAATAGAGTGATAGTATGAAGAAGAAAAAAGCCTCAAATAATCGTTTAATGTTATTTGGAACAATATCAGTTTTGATTATTATTGTTTTCTTTTTTAATTTTGCTACATATATATTACAAGTTAATAATTTAGATAAAGAGCAAAAAAACATTGAAAAAAAATTATTAGGATTAAAAGAAAAAGAAAGTTATTTAAAAACGGAAATAATCAAATTAAAAGATTCAGACTATTTAGCACGCTTTGCTAGAGAAAATTATATGTATTCCAAAAATGGTGAATATCTTATTAAGGTAAATGAAGAAAAAACAGTAGAAAAAATAGCCGAAAAGAATTCAAAAAACACGATGTATATAATTAGTACAATTATTATTTTCTCTTTATTTGGAATTATATTTGTTATAAAAAAAATATTCTAATTGGAATATTTTTTGTTTATGTGTTTTTAACGTTGATTATATCGTTTTATTTTATAATTTAAAATCATTTGTAATTTCATCATTCATATTTTTTCCGTCAAAATAGGCTTTTTGCTTATAACGACATATTTTTGCAATTATAATATTAGGGAAAGTCATTGCCGTCTTATTATATTCAGTAATGATATCATTGTAATATTTTCTAAAAGCAGTTATTTCAATTTCTGATTCATTTATGCCAATATCAATTTTCATAAAACTTTCATTATTTTCTAATTCATCAATACTATTTTTATATAAATGAAATTCATTTATTGCTTCATATAATTGTCGATCTAATTCAAAGTTTGACAATTTACGTGATCTTAATTTAACGATAATTTCTAAAATTTCTTTAGAATCATCAATTGCTCTAATAATACCAATAGACTTATTAAGTAAGTCAAATCTTTTTCTTAACACAGAATCAATATTGTTTTCAACTTCATTTATTCTAATAATATAAGTTTGAAATTTATTGTAAACGTTTATACACCAAATTAAAATTATACAAATCAAAATGAATACTGTTAGTCCATACATAAGTCCATTCATACTATCACCCTAAGACCATTATAGCATTATTTTAACAAAAAACAATTAATTTGGAATAAATTCTGCACTATAATTTATTTTTTCATCAAATTTAATATAGTCTACATAAATCATTAATAATAAGTACCATTTTCCAGTACTAGGATCGCTTAGTATAATATGATCTCGACCAGATTGCTCAATAATTCCATTAAATGCTTTATCACGATATTCAGTTGAATCAGGAAAAGTCATATATATTTCAACTTTTTTTCCTTTATTTAGTCTTAGTATATTTTCAATGTAGGATTGTTCTATTGGCAAATCATAATTCTTTATTGGCATAATTGTTTGTTGATTAGGAATGGCCATATTACCGGTATATATAGGATTATTAGGAAAATTTCCTTTATAATAATTTTCGTTCATTTAATCATCCTTTCTATAAGAATATATTAAATTCAACCGTAAAATATACCGATTGACGTATTATATAAAACATGCTAGAATAATTAGCCAAAGGGGAGTTTATAATGAAAATAACACAAAATCAGTTTAATAAGCTTGCTTATATTAATGAAGGTGAGGAAGGAATTGTCAGAAGAAAAGATGGTTTGGCTTTAAAACAAATGTGGAAAAATGAATTTCCACAATATAAAAAAGATTCAATTGATTATCAAATGGATTTAATTTCTGATTCCTTTATTTTTCCAATTGACAGACTATACATTTCTGGCTTATATGCTGGATATGTGCAAAAATTTTTAGATAAATCAAATCCAACTTTAAGTGATTTAAATAATTTAAGAACAACACTTATACTAATTAGAATAGTTGAGAAAAACATTAGTGTTTTGAATGATAACAAAATAAAAGCAGGCGATTTATTAAAAAGAAATTGCTTATTTGATAACGCAATTATTATTATTGATACTTCAAAATTTACTTATGAAAAAAATAGAGATAGTTATGAAATTATGTTTCATAATATTTCAAAATTAAGTCGTTTATTTACTAATTTATTATTTATTCAAGATGATATTCCTATTAATCTTTTTATTGATTTCCTAAAAACTTCAGAAGCAACTTTAAAAAGTTATTTCCGATTAGTTGATACAATTGATTTAGAATTATTTTCTCAATTTTTATTAACCTTTATGAAAGAATTTAACTTTCAAACTATTGAAGAATATCGTACAAAAATTTTATCTTTTAAAAAATTCGATTTAAATACTTAACAATAAATAAAAGATATGCTATTATGTTTATGGTGAGATAAATGAAAGTAAATGTTGGTGTATCAAATCGTCATTTTCATGCTACAAGAGATGCAATAGATATTTTGTTTGGTAAAGATTATGAATTAACCATTAAAAATCAATTAAATCAGCCTGAACAATTTTCAGCTAATGAAGTTGTCATAATTAAAACAATAAAATCAGAAATTAAAAATGTTCGTATATTAGGCCCAATTAGAGAATATAATCAGGTAGAAATTTCAAAAACAGATGCTTATAAATTGGGACTTAATCCACCAATTAGGCATTCTGGGGATATTTTAAATAGTGAAAAAGTCACAGTAATTGGACCTAAAGGAAGTATTTCAATAGAAGGATGTATTATCCCTAATCGTCATATTCATATTAGTAGAAAGCAAGCCTCACAACTAAATATTAAAGAAGATGATATTGTGTCAATCAGAGTTGATAGTATTAAAGGTGGAATTCTTAATAATACTTATATAAAAATATCTGATGAAGCATATTTTGAACTGCATTTAGATACTGATGATGCTAATAGTCATTTGTTAAAACAAAATGATGTTGTAGAAATATTGGAGTTAAAAGATGAACACATTTAAAATATGTAATAAGTGTAAAGCTACTAACGCTGAAACTCTATCCTTAAGATTAAAAGAAATCGATAAAGACGCAAAAATTATAATTGGTTGTCAAAACTTTTGCGGCATTGGTGCTACAAAAAGTTTTACTATTGTCAACAATATCCCAATTATAGCCGAGAATGAAGATGAATTAATAAAAAAAATTAAAGAAAAACTTTCAAAAGTATAAAAAATTCTATCTTAAAGATAGAACTCGTCAATTTCTGTACTATAAATAGAATCATTTTTATCAATTTTATAAATAAATTTAATGGTTTCAATTGATTTCTTATTTTCGATTAAATCGGAAATTGAAACAATTCCAACTATTTTTTTTTGATTAGTAACAATAAGCCTTTTAACTTTGTTTTTTTTCATACAATTTAAAGCATATTCAGTAGTATCTAAAGCATCACAACTAATAATATTACTGGAAATATAGCTTTCTATTTTAGAACTACATTTTGCACAAGCAATTAAAGCTCTTACAACAATATCACGATCAGTAACAACTCCAATTATTTTGTTATCTTTGCTAATTGGAATAAAACCAATGTCATATTTGAGCATTAACTCACTAATATTTTTAATACTATCATTATATTTTCCAATAATTAAATCTTTTGTCATAATATCATTAACATTCATCTTTATCACCATTATTATTATTGATTATTTATAAGTATTTATGCATAAAATTAATAGGTGATATCATGAAAAGAATCCATTTAAGAAAAAAGCATCTTATAAATTATAAAATGAGCATTTTTTGGACAACTATTATAATTTTAATTATTACTATTTTTTTAGTACTTAATTTTGTTGGGAATAAGATAACTCCTGGTGTTATTAGTTATGCTGAAGCAGAATTAGAAAAATTCACTTCACGAATCATTAATAGTGTTATTGGAGAAGAAATGAAAAATATTTCTTTAGATGAACTTTTTTTAATAGCAAAAGATGCAAATAATTATATAAAAACAATTGATTATAATCCGGTTGTTGTAAACAGTATTTTAGCTAGCATCACAACTAAAATAGATAAGCTTTTAAGAAATGTTGAACGAGGAGAAAATTTGTTTGAATTATCAGCTGATATTTTAAGTACCTATGATATCAACAAATTAAAAAAAGGCATTATTTTTGAAGTCGCTATTTTTTCTGTATTTGATAATCCTCTACTTTCCAACATTGGACCTAAAATACCAATTAGAATTTTTATGTTAGGTAGTACTAACAGTAATCTTAATACTAAAATTACTAGTTATGGAATTAATAACGCCTTAGTTGAAACGAGCATTATTATGAATATTAAATTAGAAATAGTACTACCATATAAAACAAAAAAAATATCTTTACAAAATAATATACCTATTTCAATGAAATTAATTCAAGGAAATATTCCTAATTACTATTTTAATGGAATTGATAAAAATTCTTCTAGTTTTGCAATTCCAGCACCATAATTTATTTACTTCTTTGAAAAAAGCAGAAAATTTGATAGAATAAATAAAAAAAATATGTTATTATTAGTTAAGGTGATAAGATATGAAAAACAAAAAAAGAAAATTAAATATTAAAAAAGTACTTATTTGTTTAATTGTAATAGTTGTTGTAATGGGGGCTTTAATAATTGGCTTATTTAAAGGATTTATATTTTTAAAAGAAAAATTAGTTAATCCAACAAATACTGCTTATATCGCTTCAACTGATTCAGCAATTGAACTTTATGATATGACTTATAAAGCTTTTGACAAAATAAATAGAGGTAGTGAAGTATCTTTATATAAAAAATATGTAATTAATGAAGAAACTAAAGAAAAGTTTTCAAAAATTAATTATAAAGGGAAAAAATATTTAATAAAAAAAGATAGTACCGTAATTAAACGTATAGATGCTGTTTTGGAAAAAGAGCTATATATAAGAACCGCTGTAACTGTTTATAAAAATAGTGATAATCCTGATATATTATCTTTTATAAAAAAAGGTGAAAAAGTAGAGATAACAGGTTATGATAAATTAAATGATGATGGAAAAGTTACTATGTATAAAGTAAAATACAATGAAATAGAAGGTTATGTTTATTCACGTTATTTAGTAAACACCAAAGAATTATCATTAAAAAATTATGATGAAGAAGGAAATTATGTAATTCATTCTAGTAAGCTTGCTGATCCTTATAAAGTCGGTATGGCTGATAAATTAGATTTCTATCCTAATGAAAAACCAAAATTTGAGAACAATATAATGCCTCCAACTGCTAAGACTTTGTATATTAATGGATCGGCTATTTCTAATGCTGATAGTTATATTAAAGTAGCAAAGAATATTGGTGCTAATGCCTTTGTTGTTGACATTAAAGATGGTGTTTTGGCTTATAAATCTGAAATTGCTAAAGAATATACTAATTATGCTTACGATAGGTCTTTAAACAGCTTAGAAAATTATAAAGCTAATGTAAAAAAATTAAAAGATGCAGGTTTCTATGTAATTGGAAGAATTGTTGTTTTCAATGATACTCATTATGCACAAGACAATAAAAATGATGTCATTATTTATAAGAATAGTGGGCAATTATTTGGTGGGCAATATTGGTTAACGCCTTATAGTCGTAATGTATGGGAATATAATGTCAAACTTGCTTTAGAAGCAGTTAAAGAAGTAGGATTTAATGAAATTCAGTTTGATTATGTTCGATTTCCAGACCGAACAACTTCAGTCAATCATCTGCTAGATTTTAGAGATAAATACGGTGAAACTAAAGCAGAAGCCGTTCAAAACTTTTTGATTTATGCTACTAATGAATTACATAAAGTAGGTGTTTATGTTGGTGTTGATGTGTTTGGTGAATCAGCAGGAGCTTATGTAACTGGCTATGGTCAGTACTGGCCAGCTATATCAAATGTTGTTGATGTTATAAGTGGCATGCCATACCCTGATCATTTTAATGCTCATGCTTATGGTATTAAAGAAATTGTTTGGACAGTACCAGAAAAGTTGATGACGTTTTGGAGTGCTGATGTTAGTAAAAGACAACAAACTATTGCTACTCCAGCACTTGTAAGAACATGGATTCAATCTTATAATGCAATTCATTCTCCTAATATTGTGTATGGTGATGCGGAAATTAAGGCACAGATTAAAGGATTATATGCAAATGGTTTAACTGGTGGTTGGATGACTTGGTCAAGTTCGTCTAATTTAGAAAAATACAGTTCGTTTACAACGGCATTTAAGGAGAATTATGAATAAGAAAGTAATAAT
>JAVWDK010000002.1:0-26648 GCA_036642175.1 Bacilli bacterium | reverse complement strand
ACTAGTCAATTTGAAATTATTGAAAATTATAAGGATGCTTATACCAAAGAAGAAGTTGGGGATAAGTGTACTGATTATTTTGATACGTATGATTATATATTAGGTGATTATTCGTATGGAACTCTTCGTTTAAAAGGGTTTTGTGATAAGCAAAATAAGTTATTTAAACCAATAAATGATGTCACTTTATATAAAGAATATGTTAAAAATAATTGCTCATATGATTGTAAATATTTTTTGATAAAAAGAGTGAAAGATTCCGAATAGAATCTTTTTCTATGTGTATTACTAACTTAGATATTATATCTTCGTTTATTAAATAGGAAAGCAAGTTTTTCTAAAATAACAATTATAAATAATGAAGATTATTAATGTGAACAATTTTTATTTGTTGAATATTTACTTTCTTTTTCTGTCTAACATTTCATCTATTGATAAATTATGCTTTTTTTAAATGGTATAAAAAACTAATGAATTGTTAATAGTTCTTTATAATTTATTGCTAAAAATTTATTTTTATTATATAATTGTAATAGAAAATATAGGAATTGAGGTAAAATTATAAGAGCATCTATAAAGCTACATTTAATAAGAAAAATAAATTACCATTTATAAAAATAAGTTGAATAAACGTTTTATAAACTATATATAGCTATTTGTTACTAACTCAGCCTATTTAATAATTAGTATATAAATGTGGCTAGTTTAGTAGGTTAATAAATGGTATAATTAATATAAACATATAAAAAAGCTAAAAAATCACTTTAAAGAATGAGGTATTAGTATGGAAATAAATGAATTAATAACTTTATATCATAAATGCTTAGAGAAGATTAATGAACTCTGGGGGTTACTTTGAACCAACTAAAAAAAATCTTAGAATTGTTGAATTAGAAAAAAAGATTTTAGAATCGGATTTTTGGAATGATAAAAAAAATAGTGAGAAAATTGTAACTGAGTTAAGCAATTTGAAAAGTATTATGGAAAAAGTAAGTAAAATTAGAGATAAAATTGAAACTAACTTGGATACTTTAAATGTATTAAAAACAGAAAATGATTTTGAATTGGAAGCAATTATTGAACATGATATTGATAACATTTTGAAAGAATTGGAATTTTTACAAATAGAATTATTATTAAATAATGAACATGATAAATTTGACGCTATTTTAGAAATTCATCCAGGAGCGGGAGGAACAGAAAGCTGTGATTGGGCTAATATGTTAAAAAGAATGTATTTAAGATGGTGTGAAAAACATAATTATAAAATAGAAATTATTGATGAATTAGCAGGTGATGAAGTTGGTATAAAAAGTTTTACTATGTTTGTAAAAGGAATAAATGCTTATGGCTATTTAAAAAATGAAAAAGGTGTTCATCGCTTGATTAGAATTTCTCCATTTGATTCAGGAGGAAGAAGACATACTTCTTTTGCTGCCGTTTTAGTAACACCATTGTTTGATAAAAATATTGATTTTGATATTAAAGAATCAGATTTAAGAATTGATGTGTATCGTAGTAGTGGTTGTGGTGGACAAGGTGTTAATACAACTGACTCAGCCGTAAGAATAACCCATCTTCCAACCAAGACAGTGGTAACTTGCCAAAATGAAAGAAGTCAAATTAAAAATAAAGAAAAAGCTTTAGAAGTATTAAAAAATAAACTGTATCAACTAGAAATAGAAAAAAGAAATAATGAAATAACTAAAACTAAAGGAAATCAAAAAGAAATTGACTTTGGTTCTCAAATAAGAACATATACAATGTGTCCTTATTCATTAGTAAAAGATCATCGAACTAATACTGAAAATACTAATGTTTTAAAAGTTTTAGATGGGGATATTGACATATTTATAAATGATAATTTAAAGGTGGTAAACGATGTTTAAAAAAAGGAAAGAATTCATCATTAAGAAGGAAACAAATAGCCAAAAATTAATTAGGTATATTTGGTTTATACTTGGAATATTTATTGTTGCTTTAGCATTTAATACTTTTGTCCTTCCTAGTAATATTGTTTATGGGGTAAGTGGAATTGGTGTTATTTTAAAAAAATTATTTGGAATAGATCCCGCTATAGCGATATTAATAGGATCATCTTTATTACTTGTTTTAAGTATTATTTTATTGGGATTTGAAAAAACTAAAAACTCAATAATTGGCTCACTTTTATATCCTATCTTTGTAAAATTAACTGAACCATTAAGTCAAATGATTAATATATCACAAACAGAACTAATAGTTGTTGTTCTATTTGGAGCAGTGCTAACAGGACTTGGAATGGGATTAATTTTTAAATCAGGTTTTACAACTGGTGGAACTGATATTTTAAATCAAATTGTTTCTAAATACTTTCATATGTCTTTAGGAAACTCAATGTTTTTTACTGATGGATTAATTGTTTTGTCAGGGGTTTTTGTTTTTGGTTTTTCTGCTTTAATGTATTCAATTATATCACTTTATATATTGAGTATTTTAACTGATAAAGTTGTTATTGGAATATCTAATTCTAAGGCATTTTATATAATAACTGATAATGAAACAATGATAAAAAAGTATTTGATATATACATTAAATCATAATGTAACTGTACTTGAAGCAAGTGGTGGATTTACGGGAAATCGACAAAAAGTATTAATGTGTATAATACCAACTAAAGATTATTTTAAATTAAAAAATGAAATATCAAGGATTGATGAGAATGCTTTCTTTGTAGTAACTGATGCTTATGAAGTGTCAGGTGGAAAATAGGTGAATTATGGATTTAATAAGATTAAAAGATGTTAAAAAAACATACAAAAACGGAGTGACAGCTATATATGATATGGATTTAACTATTGAAAAAGGTGAATTTGTTTTTATCATTGGTTCTACTGGTTGTGGTAAATCAACTTTAATAAAAATGCTGTATCGAGAAGAAAAGCCAACAAGTGGTAAGTTAATTGTTGGCGGAATTGATGTTGCTAAACTAAGAAATGGAAAAGTATATAAACTTAGAAGAAAAATTGGTGTCGTTTTTCAGGATTTTAAATTATTAAGTAAATTAACAGTTTATGAAAATGTTGCCTTTGCTTTAGAAGTATTTGGTGCACCAAAAGAAGAAATATATACCAAAGTTCTTAAAGTATTAGAGTTAGTTGGGTTAAAAAATAAAGCCAAAAATTATCCAACAGAATTATCTGGTGGAGAAATGCAAAGAGTAGCTATTGCTAGAGCTATGGTTACTGGACCAAAGTTATTAATATGTGATGAACCAACGGGAAATTTAGATGAAGTAACAAGCATGGAAATAATGAAAGTATTAGATGAAATAAATAAATTAGGAACAACAATTATCATGGTTACTCATGAAACTAGCATTGTAAATAAAATGAAAAAACGAGTTATTTTACTAGATGCGGGAAGAATCTTAAAAGATTATGAGAAAGGAACTTATATACATGAGAGTATTTAGAATATTAGGAAGAAATATTAGAGACTCTTTTAAAAGTGTTTTCAGAAATTTTTCCTTATCAATTGCTTCTATTTCTTGTATAACAATAACTTTGATTGTTGTTTCTATATCAATAATACTTACTTATAATGTTAATAATTTTGCCACCTTAGTTGAACGAGATGTAACTATTGTTGCCTTTTTAAACAGCAATATAACTAACGAACAAAAAATAGAAGTAGAAGATGCTATTTCAAAATTAGATTATGTTGAAACATATAGTTATAAATCAAAGATTGATATAGCTAAAGAAATGATTGATTCATCTGATAAATTAAAAAATATTATTAGTAGTTATACTGAAGAAACAAGTCCTATTCAACCTACATTTTTAGTGAAAGTTACTGACATTAATAAAGTGAGTATGGTAGCAGAAAATATTAAAAACATAAAGAATGTTGGAATTGTTAAATATGGAGAGGGAATGGTTGAACAACTTATTTCGGTTTTTAATATTGTTAGAGAAATAAGTATAGGTATTGTCATTGCCTTAGTTATTGTAACAGCATTTCTAATATCAAATACCATTAAATTAACTATATTTTCAAGAAAAAGAGAAATTGAAATTATGCGATTAGTTGGTGCAAGCAATATAAATATTAAAATACCTTTTATTTTAGAAGGATTGTTTTTAGGTATAATAGGTGCTTTAATTCCGGTGATAATAACTATTTATGGATATATTTCTTTATTTAATAATTTTAAAGGACAAGTATTTTCACCTTTTATTAAATTGATAGTCCCTGAACCATTTATTTATAATGTATCGTTAACATTAATTTTAATTGGAATGTTAGTCGGAATGTTCGGTTCTTATCGAGCTGTCAAAAAACATTTAAAAATATAATTATTCTTTTTAACTTTACTAATTATATTAATAAATGCTATAATAAATTTGGTGAGATAAATGAAAATAAATAATATTCAAATTAACTATTTAGATTATGGAAACAAATGTGGTATTCCATTAATATTTCTTCATGGCTGGGGTCAAAATATAGAAATGATGAAAATTATAGCGGATAAATATACTAAAGAAAATAGAATAGTAATTATTGACTTACCTGGGCATGGGCAAAGTGAAGAACCTAAATATCCTTGGACATTATATGACTTTGTTGAAATGTTAAATGAATTAATTATCAAACTAAAAATAAATAACCCAATATTAATTGGTCATTCATTTGGAGGAAAAATAAGTTTATTATATGCAAGCAAATATAATGTAAAAAAATTAGTATTATTTGGTAGTCCTTTTAAAAAAGAAATAAAAAAGCTATCAATTAAAACAAAAATTTTGAAAAAATTAAAGAAAATCACTTTTTTAAATAAATTTGAAAATTTTGCTAAAAAACATATAGGCTCAACAGATTATAAAAATGCTAGTTCTATTATGCGAAAAATACTAGTAAATCATATTAATTTAGATATTACATCTGAAGTAACAAAGATAGCTTGTCCTACTTTATTAATATGGGGAACATTAGATCAAGAAGTATCAATAAAAGATGCCTATGAATTAGAAATGCTAATAAAAGATAGTGCAGTTATATCTTATGAAGGATGTACACATTATGCATATTTAGAAAATTTAGGACAAACTATTAATGTACTTAATAGTTTTATAAATTAAAAGGAGTGGCTTATGTTATATTTTATTTTATCAATTATCCCCTTATTAATGTTTATTTGTTTAAAAACAAAAAAATCTTTTCATATGTTACAACAAAATTGGTATAATGATGACCAAAGATACTTCAAATGGTTAATCAAAAATCCATTTAAGGTATTTATTGAAGTTGATATGTTTTTTGTGATTTTTATTATTGGCATATTCATTGAAGAAAAACTATTAATGATATTATATATACTGTTTTATACCGTAGTAATCTATTTATATAGAAAAAGTATAAAAAAAGAACAATCTAAAAAACCGTTAGTATTTACAAAACGAGTAAGAAGATTAACTTATACAACAATTATTTTATATCTTATTTTAATCGTTGGTATATGTATTAATTATAAAGAAGAATATTTAGCTTATTACTATTTATTATTAGGATTTGTAACTTATATTAATTATTTTGTTATAATGACATCTAATTTTATAAATAAGCCTTGGGAAAAACAAGTGTTTTATTATTATAAAAGAAAAGCTAGGAAAAAGCTAAAAAATATGACTAATTTAAAGGTAATCGGTATAACTGGTAGTTATGGAAAAACTAGTAGTAAAAACATTTTAAGTGATATTTTAAATGTTAAATACGATGCTTTTCCAAGTCCAAAAAATTTTAATACAACTTACGGCTTAATGGTAACGGTTAATAACCATTTGGATAAATTTTCTGAATATTTTATTGCTGAAATGGGAGCATTTAAAAGAGGAGAAATCAGAGAACTGTGTGATTTTGTTAAACCAACATATGGTATTTTAACAACAATTGGAACTGCTCATCTAGATAGTTTTGGTAGCCGCGAAAATATTCAAAAAGGTAAATTTGAATTAATTGAATCATTACCTAATAATGGAACTGCTGTTTTAAATAAAGATGATGAATATCAAGTGTCTTATAAACTAAAAAATAAATGTAAAGTCTTATGGATTGGAATTGATAATAAAGAGGCTGATTTATATGCTACTAATATTAAATTATCAAAAGATGGAACAAAATTTGACTGTATATTTAAAAATGATGAACGTAAGTATCAATTTCAAACAAAGTTGCTAGGAAAAGTTAATATTTATAATATTTTAGCAGGAATTATGCTTGGCTATGAATTAGGCATGAGTATTGAAGAATTACAACTTGGCTGTTTAAAAGTAAAAACAATTGAACATCGCTTAGAACTAAAAAAATATTCAAATATTTTTTTAATCGATGATGCCTACAACTCAAATCCAGTTGGATCTAAAATGGCTTTAGAAGTGCTTGATATGATGCCTGGGAAAAAAATAATTGTTACTCCAGGCATGATTGAACTTGCTGATAAACAGTATGAACTAAATTTTAAATTTGGTCAGTATATAGCTGATGTTGCCGATGAAGTAATATTGATTGGACAAGAACAAACCAAACCAATCTTTGAAGGATTAAAACTAAAAGATTATAATGAAAAAAACATTTACATTTTAAATGATGTAAAAGAAGCTTTTCCCTTAATTCAAAAATTACAAGGAAAAGAAACTTACGTTTTATTAGAAAATGACTTACCAGATATATTTAATGAAAAATAGGAGTGAATTTATGAAAATAAGAGTTGGAGTAATATTTGGAGGAGTAACTGTTGAACATGAAGTGAGTGTCATATCAGCAGTTCAAGCAATGAATCATATGAATCAAGATAAATATGATATTGTTCCCATTTATATAAGTAAAGATAGAGTTTGGTACACTGGAAAAATGCTGATGGAAATTGATATATATCGTGATTTTGAAACTTTAAAAAAATATGCACACAAGATTACTTTATTAAGAAAAGAAGACCGATACATTTTACAAACATTAGGATTTTTCAAAAAAGATGTTGCAGAAATTGATATTGCCTTTCCAATAGTTCATGGCAATAACATGGAAGATGGAACTATTCAAGGCTATTTACAAACATTAGGTATTCCTTTTGTTGGAAGTGGTATTTTAGGATCAGCCTTAGGACAAGATAAAGTAGTAATGAAACAAGTAATGAACAATGAAAAGATTCCTGTTGTTCCTTACATTTGGTTTTATGATTGTGATTATTTAAAAAATAAAGAAGAAATTGAAATTAATACTAATAAATTAGGCTATCCAGTCATTGTAAAACCTGCTTCACTTGGCAGTAGTGTGGGTATTGGAATTGCTAAAAATTCAACAGAATTAAATGAAAAGATTCTTGATGCAATAAATTATGACAGTAAGATTATTATTGAAAAATTAATTGAAAATTTAACAGAAGTAAATTGTAGTGTTATTGGTAATTATGAATATCAAGAAACAAGCATAATTGAAGAAGTAATAAGTGGTAATGAATTTTTAACTTATCGTGATAAATATGTTGGTAATTCTAAAGGTACTAAAAATAAAGGAATGCTTGCCACTAATCGCATAATACCTGCAAGAATTAATAAAAAAGAAGAAGAAATGATTAGAAATTTAGCTCAACAAACTTTTAAAATACTTAATCTAAGCGGTGTATGTCGAATTGATTTTTTAATTGATAAGAAAAAAGAACAAATATATGTTAATGAACCTAATACAATTCCAGGGTCTTTATCATTTTATTTGTGGGAGCCAGCAGGAAAATCTTATCCAGAATTATTAGAACTTTTAATTACTAGGGCAATTAAAGATTATAAAAATAAAAGCAAAAAAACATATTCTTTTGATACTAATATATTAAGCATGGCTGGATTAAAAGGTACCAAAGGATTAAAAGGAATAAAAAAGAAGTAGATTGGTGCGGTAATATGAAAAATAACCTTAAAATAAAAAAAGCATATAAATTATGGGAAAAAATGCTAATTATAGCTAGTTGTATATTCATTATAATATGTATTGTTTTTTATGGAATTAGATTAGTAAAATATTATAAAATATATAATCCTAAAATAGATAATAAAGAAGTTGAACTTATCAGAAATGCAATTTTAAAAAATCAAACAATAGTTTATGAAAATGATGGTTTGTATAGAGTATCTGGGTTATATATATATAAAGGAAAAAATGTTAATAATTATATAAGATATTCTAATATGCTATGGCGTATTATAAAGTTTAACAATGATGGCTCATTAGATATTGTACTAGATGATAATATTAATATGTTAAAATGGAATCAGGAAATCAAAAATTTTAATGAATCAGATATATATAAATATCTAAATAATTATTTTTATAAACAACTTTCTTTAAAACAATTATCAACCACTGTAATTTGTAATGACATAATTGAAGATTTGAATAAAATAACTTGCAATAACATTATTTCTAATAGTTATGTTAGATTATTAAATGTATCAGAATATCTGAATAGTAAAACAACAGAATCATATATTGAAACTGGTAAAAATATTTGGCTTGGAAATAGGAGTAAAGAATTTGTTTGGAATATTAATAATGCAAACTTATCTTCTTCAAAACCAGACAATATGTATTATATAAAACCAGTTGTAACAATTAAAAATTCTACTGTTTTATTGTCAGGTAAAGGAACTAAAATAGATCCTTACATAATTGATAATAGAGAAACATTAGAAGTAGGAACTTATGTTAAACTAGATAATGATATTTGGGTAATTTATGATAAATTTAATGACCAATATAAGTTAAGTCTAACTAAATTTATTAGTAAAACAGAAAAATATAGTTTAAACAGTTTAAATTATGACATTTTAAAAGAAGATACATTAGCACAATATTTGAATAATGAGTATTATAATTCTTTATCTTATAAAAACAAATTAATAGAAGCTGATTGGTATAGTGGTAATTATAATCACTATGAAGATGTTTTTAAAAATGTTGTGAAAGCAAAAGTAGGAATTTTAAATGTATGTGATTTAAAATTTAGTAATTTAGAAAATTATTATTTAATGACACCTTCTAATAAAGACAAAATGTATTTATATAGTAGTACGATTGTCGATTCAAAGCCAAATTTATTAAGACAAATTATACCAACGATTAGTATTAATAATTTAAATATAATTGAAGGTGATGGTACGGTTTCTAGTCCGTATATTTTAGAGGTGTAATATGAAAAAAACAACAATATTTGTAATAATTATTGATATATTAATAGTATTTTGCTTTACTTTATTTTATGGACCTTTTAAAGGATTTAAGAATACTATTATAAGCACAGCTTTAAATACTAAAACCCATCAGTATATTGCTTATACGTTTTATAGTGAAGATATGGTAAATAAAGTAATGCAATTAAATTCTTACATTCCTTTTGAAGAAGAAGTTGATGTGGATAAAATTGTTATTGATACTAATCCAAAGGAAAGCTATGATAATGAATATGACGAAATAATACTTACAAGAAGTGATGGAAATAACGATTATAAGTATATTAAAATAAAAGTTGGTTCTTTTGATGCTCATTTAGTTGCAATTTATGACCCATCTAAAGTAAAACTAATTACATCAAAAGTTTTTAATACAGGAACTGGTGCTGAAACAATTAAAAAAATGTGCCAGAATTCTAGTGGTGATGTGTGTATTAATGGAGGAGGATTTGCTGATCCTGATGGCTGGGGAAGTGATATTCCTAGAGGCTATTTAATTAAAGATGGTAAAATAATATGGTCTGACGGTGAAATTAAAAGCAACATTATTGGAATTAATAAAGAAAATAAATTAATTTTAACAAAATCTACAGGGCAAGAAGCTTTAGATATGGGTATTAGAGATGCTTTAGAATTCGGACCATTTTTAATTGTTAATGGTAAAAAAATTAAATTTGTTGATTCGGCTGGCGGTTATTCTAGAGCTGCAAGAACAGCTATAGCACAAAGAAGAGATGGTGTAATGCTTTTCTTGGTTACTGAAGGAACCCATGGCAGAGGACCTTCTATGACTGAAATTGCTGATGTATTTGAAAAATATGGTGCTTATAATGCAGCTAATTTAGATGGTGGAACTTCTGCTCAATTAGTGATAAAAAGCAAATTAATTAATACACCAATATCATCATTAGGAGAAGTTGTTACAAATGGTAGAGCAGTTATAAGTGGATTTGGATTTGTCAGTAAAAAAGAATGAAAAAGTTCTTTTTTTATTTACAGATTAAAAAAATATGATATAATATTAAAGAAGCAATTAATTTTGATTATAAGTTTTTGTCTCCTTAGCTCAGTTGGTAGAGCAACTGACTCTTAATCAGTGGGTCTGGGGTCCGAATCCCCAAGGGGACACCATAAGCAATTAAAGAGGTTATAAAAACTCTTTTTTTTATATGCTATTTTACTATTTGATTTTTGAATCAATATTTCTTTTTTACCTTATAAATTAAATAATTTGACATAATATATCAAATACCAATATATTATTTTATATAAATATAAATTTATGATACAATAGTAGTAAGAATATGGAGGATTTATGTATCAAGAAGAAAATAAAATAAAGAATAAAAAAATACTATTGTTTTTGGGAATTGGAATTATAGTATTATCAATAATTGGTGCAGTTGTAATATTACTTGATAATAAAAAAACAAAATTGAATAGCCCCAAAGAGGAAGAACCTAAAGGTGATGAAATAAAAAAACCAGAAGAAAAACCAGAAGAAAAACCTAGTAAAGATAAAATAACTATTATTGACTTAGAATCAAAATCAAGACCATATGCAGTAATGATTAATAATCATCCGGAAGCAAGACCTTTGCAATCGGGATTACAAGATGCTTATATCATTTATGAAATGCAAGTTGAATATGGATTAACTAGAATAATGGCTTTATTTAAAGATAAAAATACAACACGAATTGGTTCAGTTAGAAGTTCTAGGCATACATATTTAGATTATAGCATGGAAAATGATGCCATTTATGTACATTTTGGGTTTAGTAATTTAGCAGAACAACAAATACCAAAATTTGGAATTAATAACTTAAACGGTTTATATGATAACTTCTTTTGGCGTGATGGCGCTTTATCAAGTCAAGGAATTGCTTATGAACATACAGCATTTACTAGTATAGAAAAAATCAAAACAGCTGTTAAAAATAAAGGATATCGAACTACTACTGAAAAGAAAACACTATTAAATTACAGCACAGAACAAATTGATTTAAGCAAAAAAGAAGCAAGTGTAAAAGCTGACAACATAAAATTAACATTTTCACCTTATACAGAAACATCATTTGCTTATGATAAAAAAAATCAAATTTATAAAAGAGCAGTCAATAATGTTAATGTAACTGATTATGTAACAAAAAAACAAATAACTGTAAAAAATATAATTGTAGTTAAAGCTAATAATTGGACTTTATCGGGAACAACATTACAAGAATTTAGTAATATTGGAGATGGTGATGGATACTATATAACAAATGGTTATTCTATTCCAATTAAATGGTCTAAAGCAAGTAGAGAAGCTCAAACTGTTTATAAATATTTAAATGGTAAAGAAATAAAAGTAAGTGATGGAAATACATATATAGGGATAGTACCATTACAAAATAGTTTTTCAATAAAATAGATATAATGTCTATTTTTTTAAAATATTGATATTTATCAATAAAATATAGACTAAATATACTATCATTTAACTTTTTGACAGTATATTAAAGAAAAATATAAGAAAAAAGCAAAAAAGTATTGTCAAAATATTAAAAATAATATATACTAATATAGTCATTAGCGATAAATGGGCTTGTAGCTCAGTTGGTTAGAGCGCACGCCTGATAAGCGTGAGGTCGTTGGTTCAAGTCCATTCAGGCCCACCATTTTATAATGATTATGCCTCAATAGCTCAGTCGGTTAGAGCACTTGACTGTTAATCAAGGGGTCGTAGGTCCGAGTCCTACTTGGGGCGCCATTTATTTTGGCCAGTTGGTGAAGTGGCTTAACACACTGCCCTTTCACGGCAGCATTCATGGGTCCGAATCCCATACTGGTCACCAAATAAAAATAAGAAGTCTTTATAAAAGACTTTTTTTATGTATTAAGATAATATTTAAAAAATCAATATTTTTATTTTTTAGTTCTGATTCTGTATTTTTTATAATCATCTTTTTCAATAACAATAAAAGATAATATACTTATAATAAAATAAGACTTAGCTCAATGTCTATTATTTTGAATTGATAATAGTATTTAATTATGTTAAAATTATAGTTAGGAAGTGAAAACATGGAAAAATATATACCAGATATTTATCAGAAAAGTATCTATACAATAGATTATAATAAATTATTAGAACGTGGAATAAAATGCATTCTTTTTGACTTAGATAATACATTGGTTCCCGTTAATATTAAAAGACCTAATAAAAAATTAAAAGAATTATTTGAAGATTTAAAAGAAAAAGGCTTTATCTTAATTATCTTTTCAAATAACAGTAAAAATAGATTAAAACCATTTAAAGACGAATTAGAAATTGATTGTTGTGCACGAGCAAAAAAACCATTCAGAAAAAAATTTATAACTGTAATAAATGAATATAATTTATCAGTTGATGAAATTGCGATAGTAGGCGATCAGCTATTAACAGATATAGCAGGAGGAAATAAAATAGGAATTACGACTATATTAATAAATCCTGTTAGCACATACGATGATATATTTACTAGGTTTACTCGCAAAATTGAAAAAAATATTTTAAAAAAATTGAGAGATAATGATTTATTTATTAAGGGTAAATATTATGAATAAATGTGATGGATGCGGAAGTATCTTACAAACAATTGATCAACTAGGACAAGGATATACGAAAAGTATTTCAAAAAATTTATGTGAAAGATGTTTTAGAATTAGAAATTATAATGACTATAAAATTATTAATAAAGATAATAAAGAATATTTTGAAGTATTAAAAAAAATAAATGCAACTAATGATTTAGTTATACTAGTTGTTGACTTATTTAATATAAATAAAGACTTAAACATCATAAAAAAGTATCTTAATAATGATATTTTGCTTGTTTTAACCAAAAGAGATTTATTACCAAAATTAATCTATAATGAACGATTATTAGAATACATGACTAGTTATAATTTAAATGAAGTAGACAAAATAATTATAAGTAGTAAGAATAACTTCAATTTAGACTTATTAATGGACAAAGTAAATAATTTCAAAAAAACAAAAAATGTTTATATAATAGGCTTTACTAATGCTGGTAAATCCTCTTTAATAAACAAAATAATATATAATTACTCTAACTTGAAAAAAGAAATTACAACTAGTAATTTACCTTCAACCACTTTAGACACCATTGAAATAAATATTAATGAAAATCTCACTTTGATTGATACTCCAGGAATACTTGATGAGGGAAATATTATTAATTGTATTGACTTAAAATTACTAAAGAAAATAATCCCTCAAATAGCTATAAAACCTATTACTTATCAAGTAAAAAAACGAGCAATATTTATTATTGATGAATTACTTAGACTTGATATAGAAAATAATAATATAACTTTTTATCTATCAACCGAATTAGAAATTAATCGATATTATAATGAAACTAGTAAACTATTAGAACTGAAAAAACATATGTTTAGCATTGATGCAAAAACGGATATTGTTATAACAGGATTAGGATTTATAAAAGTAATGTCTAGTGCTTGTATTACTTTATATACAATTAAAGGTGTTAGTGTTTATACTCGTAAAAGTTTGATTTAAATAGTCGGATTTTCTATATCAGAAATATTTATATTGTTTTCTGAAATAACTACATATAAAATAATTATTGCAGAAATAACACCTAAAAAAGAAGGAATTAATTGTAATTTTAAATATTTAGTATTTTCATTTTTTAATTCACCAATTTTAAGATTATTATAATTTATATATAAATAAACTAGAAATAAAATAAGTGCCAATATTCTATTTATAATTAAAATAGCATCCGCTTCTTTTTCATTAAAAAGTGGTGTTTTTTTTAGAATATTTTGTCTTTCATTATATGTAAGTAAAATTGAAACAACAATTGTTCCAATAAATATAAATGAAGTAATCATTTGATATTCTAATAATTTTTTCTCATCGTTCATCGAATATTCCTAAGCATTTTCACTTCATTTAATTCACTTATTGTTACAAATTCAAACCCTTGTTTTAATAGTTCTTCAATAATAATTTTGAGTGCATCATTACTTCTTTTGTGAGTATCATGCATAAGAATAATTCCACCATCTCGTGCTTTAGAAATAGCTCTTTTAGCAATTGTTTTGTAACTTTTATATTTCCAATCAAGAGTATCAATATTCCAAAGAACAATTTCTAAATTAATCATTTTTTTTAATCTTTTATTGATGGTTCCATAACTTGGCCTAAAAATAGTAGGAGAATAACCAGTATATTCTTTTATTAGTTCCTGTGTTTTATTTATCTGTTCTTTAAACTCATCATCCTTCAGTCTAGACAGTAATTTATGATTATAAGTATGATTACCAATTTCATTACCACTTTCAATTACTTTTTTTAAAATATCTTTGTAGGTTTTTACTTTATTTCCAATCACAAAAAATGTTGCCTTTATATTATATTTATTAAGTGTTTCTAAAATTGATTTTGTATAATAACTAGGCCCATCGTCAAAAGTTAAAGCAATTATTTTTTTTTTAGGGTTAATTATTTTTTTTTGAATATTTAATTTAATGTTTTCATTGATACTAATTTCATGAATTGGAATATCATTAATAAATTTTTTAGTTAAACAGTCGTAATTTATAATTAAACTATTAGAAAAAATGTTTTTATTGCTATACTGATAAGAATTAATAACAATTTTTAAAAAGCGTTCTTTTATAAGATCACTTGTATAATCAATATTTAATTCGGCTAATTCTTGTTTAGAATCAGTGTGTTGCTCTATAAATGAATTATATAAATTGTCAATATACTTTTTTATTTTATTATCAACACGTTTAATTGATGTAATAGGATAATTAATACTAACAATATAACTATCATTTGTTTTCATAATTGTTTTTGTTAATTCTTTATTTGTACATCCACATAATAATAACAACGTTAAAATTATAAAATATTTTTTAATACTTATCACCCCATATAATTGTATTCAAAAGAGCCTTTTTCTAGTTATAAATAGTTTCTTAAAAAAGGAAAGCTCATATAACATAGTAAGAATAGAGGATGATTTATGAATTTTATAGTAACATATTGGGTTGAATTTCTATTTGGTATTTTAATTAGTGCTACGACATATTTAATCAAGAAAACTACTGATTATAAAAAAACGCTTCAATCAACAACTAAGGGAGTTCAAGTTTTACTTAAAACTAAAATAATTGAACATTACAATTTATACAAGCAAAGAAATGGAATTTCTATTTATGAAAAAGAACTTGTTAATGAATTATATAAAGAATATCATAATTTAGGTGGCAATGGTGTTATTGAATCATTAAAAGAACAAATTGATGAATTACCTTTATCTAGTAAGGAGGATTAAATGGAAAGTTTTATTCCTAGTAACATACTAGTGCTTCTTTCAGTATCATTAATTGTTAGTTCACTTGTGATGATTGTTATTCAAAAATTAAAACAATTTACTTTTATTAATAAGGATTATCAAATAGGCATTATTAATTTCTTTATCAGTTTTTCAATTGGAATTCCTTTTTCAATTTACTTTTATCAATTTAATATATTTGATGCTTGTTGGGTATCTATTTTCAGCTTTGTTGGTGCACCATCAATATATGACATTTTAAAAAATCAAACTATAATTAATTATACGCCTGCCACATTAAAAGATCCTATTGAAGAAATAAAGAGGGATGATTTATGATTTATCTGGGAAGTGAAAGAACAGTTACACAAGATTATAATACTCATAAAGTAGCCGAAGATTATGCTGGTGTTTTCAAGTCAGTTATTAAAATAAATGGAACTGGGAAAGTTATTAAAATAATTAATAAGTTTATTTCTCATGAAGATAGTATTAATTATAATGAATTTTTATCCAATCAAAAAAATTGGTACAGTAATGGTATTTATAAATGTGTTTCAATAACTGGAAAAACAGTTAATATGGCTGCTGAAGAAGTTGGCGGCAATCAAATTTGGATTGAAACATATGATGGGACTAAGAAAATAATTTTACGTCTATGTCATTTAGATGATATATTTGTTAAAGTTAATGATATTGTGAGTAAAGATACAATTTTAGCTTATCAAGGTAACACCGGCTTAGTGCTATCAGGAAAAGATATAGATGATATCACTTATGGAACTCATGTCCATTTAGAAGCTACAGATAATGGTAATAATATTAATCCACGAAAATATGCAATAGGTGAAGTGACCACTACCTATATAAGTGGAAGTAATTTAGAAAATAAAAAAAATAATCAAATTAAAATATTAGTGAATTTAATAAATATTAGACAAAATCCTGATGAACTAAGTCTTGATGTTGGTAATGTATACTATAATGAATTTTATGATGTATTAGATGTAATTGTTAAAACTAATTATACTTGGTATAAAATTATTACCAATGATAAAATACTTGGATATGTAGCAAATAAAGTAACGGATAATTGGGTAAAATATCTGCCCAAAGAAGAAATAATTTCACCATACAAACTAATTTATACTTGTAAAAAGACTGGTAAATATTTAATAAAATTAAATGCTTCAGAAAAATTGTATATTACTAAAAGTTAGTAAAATAAAACTAACTTTTTTTTGTTAAAACAACTATTTTTATAAATCTAAATTATTAATAAATCTAATTTTTGATTATATTAGAAAAAATCTGAAAATCGTTTTATTTTAAAATTTCATTATAAAATAAGGGTAAACTATGCTTACACTAAAAAAACTGTTTTTTTAAAATCATCACAAAATTTAAAAAAATTAAAAGTAAAGTAAATGTAAAATGCTTTTTTTTAAAACTATTGAAAAACAAAGGATTGCTCTAATTTATTAAAAATATTAAAAAAAACATACGAACTTTTGTTTACAAAGTTAAATAAGTGTGCAATAATATTAATGAAGATAGGAGAATAAATATGATAGAAACTTTAGAAAAATTATCTAGTTTAAAAGTTGTTAAAAGAAATGGTAAAAAAGTAGACTTTAATGGTACTAAAATTGCGATGGCAATAAAAAAAGGTTTTGACAGCATTGTTATTGATGATGAAGAAACAAAAAAATATACCGAAAAAGATATAAATAAAATTTATTTATGTGTTTTAAATAGAATAAAAAAAGAATATCAAAATGAAGAAAAAATAAAAATAGAAGTAATTCAAGATATGATAGAAGAAGAACTAAGTAAAGATGGTTATACTGATGTTTTTACTTCATTTTCTGAATATCGTGATCGAAGAGCTCAATCAAGACAAGCATTTCTTGAAGATAAAAGATTGCACAAGATTTCTAAAATATTTGAAGGACTTGTTTATAAAAATGCTACTGAAGATGATACTAAAAGAGAGAATGCTAACGTTGATGGTGATACAGCTATGGGAACAATGCTTCAGTTAGGAAGTACAATTGGTAAAGAATTATCTAAAACATATTTTATGAAAAAGAAATTTGCTGAAGCTCATGACAATGGTGATATACATATTCATGATATGGATTTCCTGCCAATGGGTACAACTACTTGTTGTCAAATTGATTTAGATAGACTTTTTAAAAATGGTTTTTCAACTGGTCACGGTCATTTAAGAGAACCAAATGATATTATGTCTTATAGTGCTCTTGCTGCTATTGCGATACAAAGTAATCAAAATGATCAACATGGTGGACAAAGTATACCAGCTTTTGATTATTATTTAGCACCCGGTGTTCTTAAAACATTTAAAAAACAATTCAAACAAACTTTATTTGACTTGTTAGATTATAGTGGTTTCTTAAATTTTATTAATTTTGATAAATTTATCAAGGAAATTGATAAGATAGAAACAATTGAAGCATCATTAGATTCATTATATGTTCTTTGTAAAAATTCTACAGAAGTAAAAAAAGCTGTTACGATTAGCTATGATAAAGCATTAAAAAAAGCCAATCGGATTACTTATCAAGCAATGGAAGCCTTTGTTCATAATTTAAATACAATGCATTCTAGAGCAGGCGCACAAGTACCATTTTCATCAATAAATTTTGGAACGGATACATCAGCTGAAGGAAGAATGGTTATTGAAAATTATTTACTTGCAGCAGAAGCTGGGCTTGGTCATGGAGAAACACCAATATTTCCTATTTCTATTTTCAAAGTAAAAGAAGGAGTTAATTATAATCCTGAAGATAAAAATTATGACTTATTTAAATTATCATGTCGTGTATCTGCTAAAAGATTGTTTCCTAATTTTTCTTTTTTGGATTCATCATTTAATAAGAAATATTATAAGGAAGGAAATTATGACACAGAAGTAGCTTATATGGGATGCCGCACAAGAGTTCTCGGTAATGTTGCTGATCCTGATAAAGAAACGACATCAGGCCGTGGTAATTTGTCTTTTACTTCTATTAATTTACCGAGACTTGGAATTAAACATGGTATAATTAGTAATGAAAAAACAGATATGAAAGCTTTTTACGAAGATTTAGAAAATGTAATGGAACTTGTTAAAGATCAATTATTAGAAAGATTTGAAATACAGTGTAATAAAAGAGTTTATAATTTTCCGTTTTTACTTGGACAATGTATTTGGTTGGATAGTGAAAAACTTAAGAATACTGATAAATTGAGAAAAGTATTAAAGCATGGAACTTTAACTTTTGGCTTTATTGGTTTAGCTGAGTGTTTAAAGGCTTTAACTGGAAAACATCATGGAGAAAGTGATGAATCACAAAAACTTGGTTTAGAAATAATTTCTTTTATGCGTAAAAAAGCAGATGAATATGCTTTGAAATATAATCTTAATTTTTCTATTATTGCTACTCCAGCAGAAGGCTTATCAGGTAGATTTGTTAATATAGATAAGGCCATTTATGGAAAAATTAAAGGTGTAACTGACCGAGATTATTATACTAATTCTTTCCATATCCCAGTTTATTATAATATATCTGTTTCTAATAAAATAAAATTAGAAGCTCCATATCATGCACTTACTAATGCTGGGCATATTACTTATATTGAATTAGATGGAAATACAGTTGACAATGTTGAGGCTTTTGAAAAAGTTGTAAGAATAATGAAAGAAGCTGAAATTGGTTATGGAGCTATTAATCATCCAGTTGATCGTGACCCTGTTTGTGGATTTAATGGTGTTATTGGAGATATTTGTCCAGGGTGCAATCGTACAGAGGCAGACGGAGTTAAATTTGAAAGAATTAGAAGAATAACTGGATATTTAGTAGGGACAGTAGACCGATTTAATAATGGCAAAAGGGCTGAAGAGAAAGATCGTGTAAAACATGGCAAAGACTATTAGATTAGCTAATCCTTTACAAATGGATAGTATAGTAGATGGTGAAGGAATTAGAAGTGTTATTTGGACGCAAGGTTGTTCACATAATTGTGAGGGGTGCCATAACCCTGAAACTCATGACTTTAATAATGGTTTTAAAATGAGCATAGAAATTTTAAAGCGAGAAATCAGTAATTTAAAAAATCAAGATGGAATTACTTTTTCTGGTGGAGATCCTATGTTTCAAATTGATGCAGTGCTAGAACTTGCTAAATATTGTCAAAGTATTGGACTTAATGTTTGGTGCTATACAGGCTTTACTTTTGAACAGTTATTACTTATTTCTAAAACAAATCATAATTTGCAAGACCTTTTAAAAAACATTGATGTTTTAATTGATGGAAAATTTATTTTAAAAGAAAAAAGTATGAGTGTAATATTTAGAGGTTCAAAGAATCAAAGAATATTAGATGTTAAAAAAAGTTTAAAATTAGGTAAAGCTTATGAAATAAAAAAGTATCAAATAAAACAAACAACATATAAAAAAGAATATATCTTTGTATAGATATATTTTTTTATTAAACTTCATACGTTTTTCAATACAATCTTATAAAATATATTTAAGTAAATTAAAAACAGTGCTATAATAGTGCTATAACACTATGGAGGTACATTATGGCAAAGAAAAAAAAGAGAAAAGAGCCTTCTAAGCAATCACTTAGTTATAAAGTTGAATTGAACGGGTTAATATTAATATTAATATCTATAATTGGATTTGGTCATTTTGGCATTGTTGGTAATGGAATTGGTGCTTTTGCTGGCTTTTTAGTAGGCACTTGGTATAATGTATTATTAATAGCCGTTTTTGTAACTGGAATATATATGATGGTCAAAAGAGAAAAACCGAATTTTTTTACATCAAAATTATTTGGTTTATATATCTTAGTTATTGGAATTCTTGTTTTATCACATCTTAATTATGTTGAAGGAACGCAAATAAAAGGTTATAAAATGATTGAAGAAACTATTAATAACTTTATGATATCAATAAAAAATATTGAAGTAATACAAGGCGGCGGAATAATAGGTGCTTTATTTATGTGGTTAAATGTCACATTATTTGAAATCAAAGGAACAAACATTGTAATAATTGTCTTAATGATTTGTGGAACTGTGATGTTTACTGGAATATCTCTAATGGATGCTTTAAAAAGAATAAAAGAAAAAGGTAAAAAAGTAATCCATTTTACTAAAGAAAATAAAACTAAAGAAGAAATAAAAAAAGTTGAAGAAAAATATGAAAAAGACAATAAAATAATTGTTTCTAGTTATGATGAATTAGCTCATATTTCTGAAGAAAAAGAAATAAAGGAAGAAATAAAAGAAGAAATAAAGGAACCATTAGATAACCTTCCAAACAAAGGTTATAAATTTCCTCCTATTAGTTTATTATCTCTTCCACATAAAAATAAAACTAATCAAAATCAAATAAGTGTCAAAGAAAATGTTGGAATATTAGTACAAGTACTTAAAGACTTTGGAATTGAAAGTAAAGTAGTTGGAGTTAATATTGGACCATCAGTAACTCAATATGAATTAGAAATAAAAGGCGCAATTAAATTGAATAAAATATTGAGTTTAAATCGAGAATTAGCTTTAGCTCTTGCTGCCAAAGATGTTAGAATTCAAGCTCCAATTCCTGGTAAAAGAACAGTTGGAATTGAAATACCTAACAAAGTAATATCAATGGTTACTGTAAGAGAAATACTAGAAACTGTTCCTTCTAGTTTTGATGAAAGCAAACTTCTTGTCACATTAGGAAAAAGCATAATGGGAAAACCAGTATATGCAGAAATAAATAAAACACCACACTTATTAGTAGCTGGTGCAACAGGATCTGGTAAATCAGTATGTATAAATAGTTTTATAATATCGATTTTAATGCGTACAAGGCCTGATGAAGTGAAACTAATATTAATTGATCCTAAAAAAGTTGAACTTTCAGTTTATAATGGAGTTCCCCATTTATTAGCTCCAGTTGTAACTGATCCTAGAAAAGCTAATATTGTTTTAAAAAAAATTGTTTCTGAAATGGACAAACGATATGATTTATTTGAAAAATGTGGAACTAAAAATATTGCAGGTTATAATACTTATATAGAAAAAAGTAATAATGGTTCTTCAGATAAACAACAGTCTAAAATACCATATATAGTTGTGATAATTGATGAATTAGCAGATTTAATGTTAGTTGCAGCTAAAGAAGTAGAAGACTCTATTATGCGAATTACTCAAATGGCTAGAGCAGCGGGAATTCACCTAATTGTTGCTACACAAAGACCATCAACGGATATTATAACCGGTGTCGTAAAATCAAATATTCCTTCAAGAATATCTTTTGAAGTAGCAACACAAATAGATTCAAGAACAATTTTAGATATGGGTGGAGCAGAAAAACTACTTGGTAAAGGTGATATGCTGTTTTTACCAATGGGTGAGAATACTCCAATTCGTATTCAAGGAACATTTATCTCAGAAGAAGAAATAAAAGAAGTCGTTGATTATACCATTAAACAACAAATAGCTAGATATGATGAAACTTTATTAATGGATGATGAAGAAATGAAGGCAACTACCATGGTGGAAGGATTAGACCATGATGCTTTAGAAGAGCCTTTATATAATGAAATTGTTAAATTTGTTGTGGAGCAAGGAAAAGCTTCAGCTTCACTTTTACAAAGAAGATTTAGACTTGGTTATAATCGTGCAGCACGTGTTGTTGATTTATTAGAAGAAAGAGGAATCATTGGCCCTAATAATGGATCAAAGCCAAGAGATGTTTTAGTTAAAGTAGAAAAAAAAGAAGAATAGGTGGGTATATGAAAAGCAAAGGATTTACTTTAGTAGAAATATTAGGAGTACTAATAATTTTGTCAATATTAGGTCTTATAGTTTCACAAATAATAATCAAAAAAATTCAAGATATTCATTTGGAAATGGCCAATAGTGCTAAAGATATAATTATATCTTCAGCTCGTGATTATGTCAGTAATAATCCTTTAGTTTATGTAAAAAACAAAAATAAAACTTATTGCTTAAGCTATTCTACTTTAAAAGATAGTGAATATCTAAATGAATTAATGGTTCCTAATTTGAAAGAAGTTTCTTATTTAAAAAAATACTTTATTAAAATAAAATATAACGGTAATTTATTTGATTATGAAGTAGTAGAAAACTGTACGGCAGTATAAAGGAGAAAACATGAAAAAAGGATTTACGTTTGTTGAATTATTGGCTGTTGTAACAATAATAGGAATGCTTGCTTTAATTGTACTTCCTAAAATAGTTGAAAGATTTGAAAAAAAAAGAGAAGAAGCAAGCAATATGGCTTTGGAAGTGATATATCTAGCTACTAATGAGTATTTATTATCTAATTCAAAAGTAATTGATGAAGTTAAAGGATATTCTTGTATTTCATTAAAAACTTTAGTTGAATCAGGTAATTTAATTGAACCAATTATTGATCCTAAAACTGGAAGTAAAATCAAAACAACTAATACAGTTGAAGTAACTCGTAGTAATAATCAGTATAAATTTTTGTATAATACCGATAGATGTAATTAAGCATCTGTTTTTTTTCCTTGATAACTATTTCTTCTTACTAATTCTTTATCAATGCAGTTAAGAACATCAAATTTTTTAACTAACCAAAAAGGTGCTACTAAATCATCTATTTTAGGATCGCCAGTAATTCTATTAATAACGATATCCTCACGTAAATATTCAAGCTCGTCACAGACAATATCAACGTATTCTTCTTTTGTTAAAACCAAAAAATGTTTTTCTTTATATAATTTTTCTAATTCTGTATTTTTTATAATGTGTAGCATATGAATTTTAATGCCTTGAATATCAAAATTATTTAAGTACTTAACTGTTTCTATCATCATTTTTTTTGTTTCATAAGGAAGTCCATTAATAATATGAACAACAACGTTTATATTATGTTCTCTTAATTTTTTTACACATTTGTTAAAACAATCTAAATCGTGACAACGATTAATTAAAATAGATGTTTCTTCATGAATGGTTTGTAAGCCAATTTCAATTGTTAAAAACGTTTTTCTATTTAATTCTTCTAAATAATTTAAACATTCATCGCTTATACAATCAGGCCTAGTTGCAATAGACAGACCAACAACATTGTCAAGTTTTAAAATTGTTTCAAATTTTTCTTTTAAAATATTAACTTTAGCATAAGTATTAGTATGAGCTTGAAAATAACCAATATATTTGCTATTGGGCCATTTTTTACTAATAATGTTTTTAACTTCATTAAATTGCTTTATTAAATCATCATTAATATTGCCTGCATATTCGCCACTACCTGATTTAGAACAATATATACATCCTTTATTACTTAAAGTTCCATCAATATTAGGACAACTAAAACCAGCATTTAGACTTACTTTAAAAATTTTAGACTTAAATTTATGCTTATAAAAGTAATCTAGTGTATAATATCTTTTATTTGAATCACTGTATTTAAACATCTAAATCATCTCTTTATGAAAAATTATAACACATATTTGTAAAAATATGTGAAATCAATCAAATAAACTTTCTATTTAATAAAAAATTGTAATTATTTTTAGTACAAGTGTGATATAATTTATAAGGAGGTAAAAAATGAAGAAAAAATATAGTTTGTTGATAACAATCATGGTAGCATTTTTATTAGTAGTTGTTCTTTCATGGGTTATTCCAGTTGGAACATTTCAATCAGGTAGTTTTGTAAAAGGAGAAATAGTTTCTTTAGGATTAGGAGACTTATTTAAAGTTCCATTATGGACTTTTAGTACTATTTTCCAATTCTCACTAATATTTTTAGTAATTGGTGGATTTTATGGAGTTTTAAATAAAACTGGAGTTTATAGTGATTTATTAGAAAAGATAACAAAAAGTTTTAAGAAAAAAAATTATGTATTTTTAATTATAACTGTTGTTTCTTTAGCACTTATTTCATCATTATTAGGTGGAAGTTTATATTTATTTATATTAGTTCCATTCTTTATAAGTGCTTTACTTATGTTAGGATATGGCAAATGCACATCGCTTTTAGCAACCATTGGTTCAATTTTTATTGGAATAATTGGTTCAACATATGCTTTTGATCCTAATGGCTATATAAACTATTATTTAAGTCTTGATTTACATAAAGGAATAGTTTATAAAATAATTTTATTAATATTATCTATTGCTTTATTAATATTCTTCTTATTAAAAATAGCAAAAAAAGAAGAAAAAGTTGAAAGTATTCCTTTATATGAAGAAAACAAAAAATCAAACAAAAGTTATGTTCCATTAGTAATTATTGTTATTGCAGGTGTGTTAATTGCACTTGTTGGAACTTTTAGTTGGAATGATATGTTTGGATTTAAATTTTTTGAAAATAGTTATAAGGCAATAATGAATTATGAATTTATGGGATATCCTTTGTTTAAAAATATCCTAGGTTCAGTAAGTACTATTGGAAATTGGTCAATGCAAGATGTTAATGTTGTTATATTATTAATGACTTTACTAATAGGATGGATTTATAGCATTAAATTTAAAGATATTTTAAATTCATTTATAAAAGGTGCCAAAGAAATGTTACCTACATTTATTTATGCAACTTTAGCTAATATAGTAATTGTAATTATTATGAATGGCTCAGGCTCATTTATTAATTATACTATTATCAATTTTTTATTAGGATTAGGTAATGGATTCAATGCATTAGCACATGGCTTAGCTGTGTTTGTAGATAGTTTCTTTGTAAATTATTTACCATATTTGTCATCTGATGTATTGCAGGCTGCAAAAATTGTTTATACAGATGCTACCGTATATCCAGTTATTGGGCTTATTACACAGGCTGTGTATGGATTATCAATGTATATACTACCAACAAGTTTAATTTTAATAGCAGGATTAGCATACTTAAATATTTCTTATAAGGAATGGTTTAAGTATATATGGCGCTATATAATATATTTACTTGTGTTAATATCATTGGTTGTAATAGTATCTTTAATGATAGTATAAACTCGTTTATTCGAGTTTTTTTTATTTATTACTAACTAAGTTAATATTATATATTTATGAAAAATAGGAAAGCGATATTTTTAAGTAGAAAATATTTTTTTTGTTTGTTATAATATATATGAGGTCGTTAAAATGAATTACAGCATTAAAAATAATAATTATGAAGTAGAAATAATAAAAAAGAATAATAAAAACACTTATATTAGAGTAAACAATGATTTAAAAATAATTGTTACGACTAATTATCTTATGCCTAATTATAAAATTAAAACATTGCTTGATTGTAATACTAAGTCTTTAGAAAAAATGATTAGTAGGCAAATAGATAAAACTGATTTTTCAAAAAACTTTTATTATTTAGGGAAAAAATATGATATAATTATTATACCAACACTAAAAAAAGTAATAAAAAGCGATACTAAAATATTAGTAAACAGTTTAAATTCTTTAAATGATTGGTTAAAAAAACAAATGGGAATGGTTTTTATAGAGAGACTTAATTATATATATAATTTATTTGAAGAAACTATTCCTTTTCCAAAACTTAAAATAAGAGATATGAAAACAAGATGGGGTGTTTGTAATAAAAATAATTCTATTACTTTAAATAGTCAATTAATTAAATATAATATTACAGAAATTGATTATGTAATTACTCATGAACTTAGTCATTTTTTATATTTTAATCATTCAAAATATTTTTGGAATATTGTTGAAAAATATTGCCCTAATTATAAAAAAAATCGTGTAAATTTAAAGAGGTGAAATATGAAAAAAATATGTTATATATTAGTTGTTTTGTTGTTACCAACAATATTATTTCCGACGCATATTGAAGCAACAACTGTTGGTGATTTAAAAAAGCAATTAAATGAATTACAAGCTAATTTAAATAAACAAAAAGAAGAACAACAGTTGACACAAGCTCAAATTAATAGTACTTATGCTAGTATAGATAGTATAAATAAACGAGTAAATGAAATTGATTTAGAAAGAAAACAGTTGTCTGAAGAT
>JAVWDK010000001.1:0-38904 GCA_036642175.1 Bacilli bacterium | reverse complement strand
AACTTATTATATAATCTATATATAATCATTTAATAATTAATGTAAATAAATAGTGTTTGGGAAATAATTTAATCAATGTTCCACGTGAAACATATAAACTTATTATATAATCTATATATAATCATTTAATAATTAATGTAAATAAATAGTGTTTGGGAAATAATTTAATCAATGTTCCACGTGAAACATATAAACTTATTATATAATCTATATATAATCATTTAATAATTAATGTAAATAAATAGTGTTTGGGAAATAATTTAATCAATGTTCCACGTGAAACATATAAACTTATTATATAATCTATATATAATCATTTAATAATTAATGTAAATAAATAGTGCTTGGAAAACAATTTAATCAATGTTCCACGTGGAACATATAAACTTGTTTTAAAATAAAAAGCCAACCATTAATTAATAATAAAAAGTAACTTAAAAATAAATTTAAGTTGATATTTTTATATATATATATTATATTGTTATAGCACAACATTTAAACTTGAAATAGGTCAGAGTTGAAAAACAGCATCCTTAAAAGTAAATAAATGTGTGTGCTTTTTTATAGGTGAAACATGAATGAAAAATATATGAAAATAGCTTTAAAACAAGCAAATATAGCATTAAAAAATGATGACGTTCCAGTTGGTGCAATAATAGTACAAAACGAAACAATTATTTCCCAAGCATATAATGAAAAAGAAAAAAAAAATAATGCAATAAAACATGCTGAAATAATTGCAATAGAAAAAGCTTGTAATAAACTAAAAACGTGGCATTTAGAAGATTGTACTATTTACATAACTTTAGAACCTTGTTTAATGTGCATAGGAGCAATTATTCAATCAAGAATTTCTAAAATAGTATATGCTACAGAAAATTCTAAATCAGGATTTTTAAAATTTATTGTTGATATCGACAAATTAGAAAACAGTTGTCTTAAAATTGAAAAAGGAATCTGTAAAAATGAAGCTGAAAGACTATTAAAACAATTTTTTAAAAGTAAAAGAAAGTAATCAAGTCTTTAAATAAGCTATTTATAATGTTATAATAAAATAATGGGGTGAGCATATGTATCAAGCTTTGTATAGAAAATATAGACCATCTTCGTTTAATGATGTTTTAGGACAGAAAAGTATAATTGATACACTAACAAATGCAATAAAAAACAACACTTTATCACATGCTTATTTGTTTTCGGGACCAAGAGGAACTGGAAAAACAAGTGTTGCAAAATTAATTGCTAAAATTGTAAATTGTGAACAGTCATCAAAAGATGGACCATGTAATAAATGTGTTAGTTGCACACAAAATAATTCTGATATAATTGAAATAGATGCTGCTTCAAATAATGGTGTTGATGAAATACGAGAATTAAAAAATAAAATTAATCTTGTTCCAACTTATGGAAAATACAAAATATATATAATAGATGAAGTTCATATGCTTACAATAAGTGCTTTTAATGCTTTATTAAAAACATTAGAAGAACCTCCTAATTTTGTTATATTCATATTAGCAACAACAGAACCACAAAAAATACCGACAACAATAATATCAAGATGTCAGAAATTTGATTTTAAAAGAATTGATGAAGAATCTATAGTAAAAAAATTAAAAGAAATATCAAAAAAAGAAAAAATTAAAACAGATGATGAAGCATTAATTGAAATTTCGAGAATTTCTGATGGCGGAATGCGTGATGCCATAAATTTGTTGGATCAAGCCAGTTCATATGCTAGTGAAAAAATAACATTAGAAGATATTCATCAAATGAATGGAACTGTGTCACAAGCAGAAATAGAAATGTTCTTTTCAAAATTTTTTGAAAATGATTTAGAATATGCATTGAATAAAATTCAAGAGTATAATGATAATGGTAAAAATTTAATTAAATTGGCACAAGAATTTGTTTATTACTTAAAAAATACTTTAATATATATTAAGTGTCCAAAATATTTTCAAAATAATCATATAAAGACTATAATATATGAACAAACAGCAAAAAAAACAGAAGAAAGTGTGATAGTTAATCTAATTCGAGAAATAAATTTAACAGTAAATGAAATGAAAAATTCAGGCAATCCAAAATTAAATTTTGAATTAATTTTTATCAAAAATATATCATTTGTGCCAACTTTAGAAATAACTAAAAACGAAATAGATAGTAATAAAGAAGCAGAAAAAAAAATTCACGATAACTGTTTTAAAGAAAATTACTCATCTAAAAATATATTGTTAGAAAGTGGTGAAATTTTAAATTTTAAATCGATTCGAATTAACAATACTTTAGCAAATTTTGATAAAAATATTTGTTTAAAATTAAAAAAAGATATCGAAAGTATAAAAAGAATGTTGATAGAACCAAAATATAGTAAATATGTCTCAATAATATTAGATGGCTCAATAAGAGCAGCTAGTGAAGAAAATATAATATTTATGTATAAAAGTGAAAGCGATGTTGAAATTTTCAATGAAAGTATACTAATAATAGAAGAAATAATTGAATTATGTTTAAATAAAAAATATAAAGTAATAGCTGTTATTAGTGAAGAATGGGAAAAAATCAAAGCTGAATTTAATGGGAAAACAAAGCATTATACATATATTAAAGAACCAAAAAAATCACCACCAGTTAATTTACAATCTAATGAAATAGAAAATTTGTTTGAAAATATAATAGAATATAAATAGGAGAAAAAAATGAATATACAAGCAATGATGAAACAAGCCCAAAAATTACAGAAAGATATGATGACAGCAAAAGAGGAATTAGAAAAAAAAATATATGAAGGAAACTCTTCTTTTTTAACAATAAAAGAAAATGGCAAAAAAGAAATAATAGAAGTAAAATTGAACATTGAAAATATAGAAAATGAAGAAATTGAAATGTTACAAGACATGATATTAGTTGTGGTTAATGACATAAATAAAAAAATTGACAAAGAAATGGAAGCTAAATTAGGACAGTATACCCAAGGACTTCCAGGGTTATTTTAATGAATTATCCTAAAACTATTAAAGATTTAATAGATTGTTTTAAAAAATTACCAGGTATTGGAGAAAAAACGGCAGAAAGATTAGCATTATCTACATTAAACTTAGATAATGAAATAAACTGTCTTTTCTCAGAATCAATAAAAAACATAAAGACTAAAATTAAAAGATGCAAAATTTGTAATAATTTAACAGAAGATGATTTTTGTGAAATATGTAAAGATTCCTCGCGTGAACAAATGGTGGTCTGTGTGGTAGAAGAAGCTAAAAATGTAATATTATTTGAAAAAGTTGGTACATATAAAGGATTGTATCACGTTCTTGATGGGCTAATTTCACCTTTAGATGGAATAAATCCTGAAGATATTAAACTTAATTCTTTACTTAAGAGAATAGAAAAAGGAATAATAAAAGAAGTAATAATAGCAGTAAAGCCCAGTATTGAAGGAGAAACAACAGCTTTATATATATCTAAGTTATTAGAAAAATCAAATGTTAAAATATCAAAAATTGCTCATGGAATTCCAATAGGTGCAGATATGGAATATATTGATGCCCTAACATTAGAATTAGCCTTAGAAAATCGTACAACAATATCATAAAAATAACTTCAATTCATATATTTTTATGAGGTGGACAAATTGTTGAAAAAAATATTCAAAATACTAAAAAAAATAGTAGTAAGTTCCTTTATTTTATATAGTTACAATTTAATTGCAGCGCCATTGAATTTGATAATTCCTATTAATCTAATAACAATTTTATTGCTAGCTATTGTAGGATTACCTGCTTTGTTTGCTCTTATTGCTATACTATTGATAATATATTAAAAGGATGTGAATTATGTTAGATGATTTTAAAAATACACAACCATTTGCGTATGAAATATTAAAAAAAGCTATAACAAAGAATAGCTGTTCACATGCTTATATAATAGAATCAAATGGTGCAGATAAAGCACTAGAGTTTGCTCTTTCATTTTCAAAATGTCTTTTTTGTCCACATAATTTTACAAATAATCAAAAATGTTCTAATTGTTTTCAATGTCAAATTATTGATGATAAAAACTTCTTAGAATTAAAAATAATATCAGCTGATGGAATGTGGATAAAAAAAGCTCAATTAGAAGAATTACAATTAGAATTTCAAAAAAAATCAATCGTGGGAAATAAAAAAATATATATAATAAATGATGCCGAGAAGTTAAATTTATCATCAGCAAATTCAATTTTAAAATTTTTAGAAGATCCAGAATCTGGAATAACTGCAATATTAATAGTTAATAACATTTATCAATTATTACCTACTATTGTTTCAAGGTGTCAAGTTATTTCTTTAAATAATCCAATTGAAACTGATGAAATAAGCTTTTTTAAAAAAAATATAACAACATTATCAGATGAAGAATTAAAACAAAAAATAGATATTTGTATCGATTTTGTTAAGTATTATGAAGAAAATGGATATGCTACTTTAGCTGTTATAAATAAAAAATGGTTTAAAGATTTTAAAGATAAAGAAAATATTAGTTTAGGCTTAGATATAATGATATTATTTTATCAAGTAGTTTTAAAAGAAAAATTAGAAATGCACACAAAACTGTTTAATAAATATATAAACATTATAGATGAAATAAAAAATAATAATAGCATTTCAAATTTATTTGATAAGATAAATGTGATTTTAGATAAAAAAGAAAAAATTAAATTAAATATGAATAGTGCTTTATTAATGGACAAACTTATAATTGAATTAGAAAGGAAAAAATAATATGATAAATGCAGTAGGAGTTTCATTGAAAGAAAAAGGAAAAATATATTATTTTTCTCCAGGAAAAATTAGTTTAAAACCAAATATTACAGTTATTGTAGAAACAGAAAGAGGATTACAATTTGGAAAAGTGGAAACTTCTATTATAGAAATTGATGCATTAAACTTAAAAAGTCCACTAAAAGAAATAATTAGAATTGCATCTAAAAATGATTATCAAACACATAGACAGAATCTAAAAGATGCTGAAAAAGCTTTGGTTGAATGTAAAAAAACAGTCGATAAAATGAACTTACCAATGCAGATAATGGACGCTAATTTTACATTTAATCGTGACCAATTAATTTTTAGATTTATATCAGAAAATAGAGTTGACTTTAGAGAACTTGTTCGTAATCTTGCTTCAATATATAAAACAAGAATTGAATTAAGACAAGTTGGCGTTCGTGATAAAGCAAGAGAAATTGGTGGAATAGCTCCTTGTGGAAGACAATTATGCTGTACTAAGTATTCTTATGACTTTGATTCAGTATCAATTAATATGGCTAAAAATCAGAATATTGCATTAAATCCCACAAAAATTAATGGAGTATGTGGTCGATTATTATGTTGTTTAAAATATGAAGATGAAAATTATACTAAAAATCGAAGTAAACTACCAAATATTGGACAAACAGTAACAACTGAAAAAGGTGTTGGAATCGTTACAAATATTAATATTTTAAATTTATCATATAAAATTGATATTCCGAAAATAGGAATAGTTGAAATAATGGTTAAATAATGGAAGTGAAAAATTTTTTATTAGGATATAAGGATTTATTTATTATTCAAAATACAGAAATGTTTAATTTTTCACTAGATTCTGTTTTATTACCAAATTTTGTTACCATTAATCCCAATATAAATCGAATTCTTGATATTGGAACAGGTAATGCTCCAATTCCTTTAATTCTTTCAAAAAAAACAAATGCCAAAATAGTTGGAGTGGAAATACAAAAAGAAGTATTTGACTTGGCTTTTAAATCAGTTGAACTAAATAATTTGTCAAATAGAATAAGCTTAATTAATGATGATATTTTAGAATATAGTAAAAAGCAAGAATCTGATATATTTGATGTTATAACTTGCAATCCTCCGTTTTTTAAGGTTAATAAATCTTCTAAATTAAATAATATAATGTTTAAAACAATAGCTCGTCATGAGTCAATGCTTAATTTAGCACAAATTTTAAAAGTAGCACGAAAATTATTAAAAAATAATGGTATTATTGCTTTAGTACATCGGCCAGAACGTTTACTAGAAATAGTTAATGAGATGCAAAAAAATAATATCGAACCTAAAAAGATACAGTTTGTATATCCTTATGAAAATAAGGATGCTAATATCTTGTTAATTGAAGGACGAAAAAATGGGAAACCTGGATTAAAAGTTTTATCACCAATTTATACACATAAAGCTGATGGAGAATATACAGATATGATTAAAAAATATTTTCAGGAGGAATAAACATGAGTCAAAAAAGTTATGATAATTCAGCCACTTTATATTTAATTCCTACGCCTATTGGAAATATGGATGATATTACTTTTAGAACATTAAAAATTCTAGAAAAAGTTGATGTTTTATTGTCTGAAGATACAAGAGTTACTATTGAATTGTTAAATCATTTTGATATCAAAAAAAAGTTAATTTCTAGTCATGAATACAATGAAACAAAAAATTTCAATATAGTTTTAGATTATCTAAATAACGGAAAAGATGTTGGAATAGTCAGTGATAGAGGAACTCCCGTAATTAGTGATCCTGGCTATGAAATGGCAAGTTATGTGATTTCAAAAGGATATAATGTTGTAGCCTTACCAGGAGCAACGGCATTAATACCGGCATTAATAACATCAGGTCTTTCTCCAATGCCCTTTACTTTTTATGGCTTTTTAAATAATAAAGAATCTAAAAGAAAAAAAGAATTAGAAAATTTAAAAACAGTTAAAACGACATTGATATTTTATGAATCTCCGCATCGTATTATTGATTGTTTAAAAAACATGCTGGAAATATTTGGAAATCGCAAAATAAGTATTTCCCGGGAAATAACTAAAAAATATGAAGAAATATATCGTGGTACTATTCAAGAAATTATTTTTCAAGTTAGTGATGCAAAAGGTGAATTTGTTATAGTAGTAGAAGGAAATCTAAAAGTTGACATAAAATATAATGAAATAGATGTAAAAGAACACTTGAATTTTTACTTAAATCAAGGATATGAGTTAAAAGAAGCTATGAAGGAAGTAGCAAAAGAAAGAAAAATTTCTAAAAGTGATGTTTATCATGATTATCATAATTAAGCAGGTAATGTTGTAAATAAAATGTAATAATTAAGCCATTAAAACAGACTGTTTTTTGAAAATAATAAATTGTTATTTGGTATTCTGTAAAGAAATGTTATAAACGAATTTTGTTAAATGAGAAACTATATCATTAGTATTCTGAATTGAACTATTATGTTTTTTAATATTTTTTTCAAGAAGTTTATTAAATCTATCTAAATTAAAATAACATTATCATTCAATACGTGATATGTATAAACTAATATTAGTAGGTGGCATGAATGATGGTTCTGCTAATTCAAATTTGAAAAAGTCTACGATATTAAATGAATTTTTATTGTCAGTTTTCTTACCGGCAATACTTTTAATATATTTATGATGAGTTATAATACTTTTGCATTTTTCTTCAAGTATATTAAATACTGAATTTTAGTATTTGTAATTAGATTCCATACAAATATCAAAGATATCATTAGTAAAAGTAGTAATCATTTTAATAAAAATTTTTGTTAAGAGGGATTAACAGAAAACTTCTGATAAAAAAAGAAAAATTGTTTTAATAAATAGAAGGTTTTGTATTCTAAATAGTAGATATAAAATCTAAAGTCTACATTACTTAGACTTTAGAAGTAATCAAAATATATATTTATACAGGTTTAGAATTAATAAATTATAATACCACTTTATCTCTCGTGTTTTGTAGTATGCCTAATAACAATTTACTATTTTATCAAAGATTTATTTTAACTTCAATTTATGCCTTGAGTAAGAATGAAGTGAATGGGAAAGGAATGTTAGAAATTTATGAAACTAATTGTAGGACTTGGAAATCCTGGTAAAGAATATGAAAGAACTCGTCATAATATTGGATTTATGGTAATTGATAATTATGCTAACAAAAAAGACATATTGATGAATAAAATTAAATTTAATGGAGTATATGGAGAAATAAAAGAAAAAAATGAAAAAATAATACTTTTAAAACCTCAACTTTATATAAATTTAAGTGGCGATGTAATAAAAAAGTATATTGATTTTTTCAAAATTAAAATAGAAGATATTTTAATAATTAATGATGATTTAGATTTAGAAGTTGGAAAATATAAATTAAAAGAAAATGGTAGCAGTGCAGGTCATAATGGTTTGAAAAACATTGAAATAAATTTACAAACTTCAGCTTATAAGCGTTTAAAAATTGGAATATCTAACAATAAAACAATTAGTACTAAAGATTATGTTTTGGGAAATATTAATGAAGACGAAATAAAACAAATTAAGCCTGTTATTGATTTAACATTTGATATAATCAATGATTTTATAGAAAATAGTTTTGAATTACTAATGAATAAATATAATCATAGATAGGTGATACCAAAAGTATCATTTTTGTGATGGAAAGGAGACACCATGGGTATTTTTAATAATCTATTTAATGTTGAAAAAACAAAGCAAATTCTTGGTTTAACTGATGAATTAAAAGCCATATATATTAACAACTATTTTATACAAAAAAAAGAAACGATAGTATTTGTTGCATCGACATTATACGAAGCCAATACTTTATATCAAAATTTATTAAATTATAATAGTGATGTTTTATTTTTTCCCATGGATGAGTTTTTAACTAGTGAAGCTTTAGCTATATCTCCAGAATTTAAAACAATTAGATTAGAAACTTTAGCTGTTTTGACCTTTGATTCAAAAAAAATTGTTGTTACTAATTTAATGGGGTATTTAAGATTTTTACCGACAATAAAAGATTATAAAAACAATTTTATTACTTTGATAAAAAATGAAAGTATAAAAATTGAAGAATTAGTAAAAAAATTATATAATATTGGTTATCACCGTGAAGCAGTAGTAAATAAAACTGGTGAAATAGCAGTAAGAGGATATGTTGTTGATATTTTTCCTTTATTCGAGGAAAATCCTATCAGGATAGAATATTGGGGAGATGAAATTGAATCAATTCGCTATTTTAATATAGATAATCAATTATCTTTAAAAGAGATAGAAAAAATCGAAATTTTTTCTAATACTGAATTTATTGCTAATAAAGAAGTATCATTTGAAGAAATGAAACAAAAAAATCTTTATAAATATACATCTATTACCAACATAAGCAATTTATATAAAAGTACTGTTTTTTTCAATGATTATAGTGCTTTATCTAGTAGTTATAAGTCGCTTTTAAATGAAATATTTGAATATAATATTAGTTTAAATATTTCTAACAAGACAATTTATATGAATGATTTTTATGAAATTTTAAATAGTCAGGAATTATATTTTCAGTCTTTTGATAATTCATTAAAAAATTTGGAAACGGTAAATTATGAAACTAAAGAACTTGACTATTTAGGTGAAAATTATGAAGAAATTAATAAAAATTTAAACAAATTTATAAAAAATCGAACAGTCATTATTTGTTTACAAGATAATATAAGAATAAGAAAGTTGGAACGAGAACTAGATAATAAAAGTGTCATTTTAACAACTGAAGATGAAATATTTGAAAATAGAATTAATATTATTAAGAAAAATGTTAATAAAGGATTTTATTTTCAAAATTATATTGTAGTAAGTGAGAATGATTTATTTAAATCTAAAGTAAGTAATTTTAAATATAAAACTAATTTCAAAATAGGAACAAAAATCAAAAACACAGGAAAATTAATAATTGGAGATTACGTTGTTCATTCAATTTATGGAATTGGTAGATATTGTGGGATAAAGATATTAGAAAAAAATGGTTTAAAAAAGGATTATTTACATATTCAATATAAGGGCGATGATAAATTATACATTCCTGTTGAAAAAATAGAATTAATTCATAAATATTCATCAAATGGTGGTATGGCTCCTAATCTTAGCCGACTTAATAGCTTAGAATGGCAAAAAACAAGACAACGCGTTAGCAGAAAAATTGAAGATATTGCGTGTGAATTATTAGAACTTTATGCAGCAAGGGAAAGTGTTATTGGATTTGCTTTTGATAAAGATACTGAAATGCAAAGAGAATTTGAAAATGATTTTGAATATGCTGAAACAGAAGATCAATTAAAAGTAATCAAAGAAATTAAAAAAGATATGGAAAATATTCATCCGATGGACCGCTTGTTATGTGGGGATGTTGGCTATGGAAAAACAGAAGTTGCTTTTCGTGCAATTTTTAAAGCAATTTTATCAAATAAACAGACAGCACTTTTATGCCCAACTACAATTTTATCTAAACAACATTATCAAAATGCAATAGAAAGATTTAAAAATTTTTCTGTTAATATTGCTTTTTTAAATCGTTTTACATCAAGAAAAAAAGTAAAAGAAATATTGGATAATGTCAAATTAGGAAAAATTGATTTGTTGATTGGAACACATCGAATTTTAAGTAATGATGTAGATTTTAAAAATTTAGGATTATTAGTTATAGACGAAGAACAGCGTTTTGGAGTTAAGCATAAAGAAAAGATTAAAAAATATAAAAATAATGTTGATGTTTTAACTTTGTCAGCAACACCAATTCCAAGAACTTTACAGATGTCTTTAACGGGAGTTAGAAATTTATCTTTAATTGAAACACCACCAGTCAATAGATATCCTATTCAAACTTATGTTTTGGTAGAAAACACACAAATCATAAAAGATGCTATTTATAAGGAATTATCACGAGAAGGACAGATTTTTATTCTTTATAATAAAATCAATGACATGATTTCTAAGCAGATAGAAATACAAAAACTTGTACCAAGTGCCAAGATTGTAATTGCTCATGGAAAAATGGATAAAGATCAATTAGAAATTGTCATGGAGAAATTTATTAATAAAGAATATGATATTTTACTTTGCACAACTATTATTGAAACTGGAATCGATATTCCTAGCGTTAATACATTAATAATTATAGATGCTGATTGTTTTGGGTTATCTCAGCTTTATCAAATAAGAGGTCGTGTTGGTAGGAGTAACAAGATTGCTTATTGTTATTTAATGTATAATAAAAATAAAGTGCTAAATGAAATTGCTGTTAAGAGATTGAATGCTATTAAAGAATTTACTGAGTTAGGAAGTGGATTTTCCATCGCCATGCGTGATTTATCAATAAGAGGTGCTGGTGACATATTAGGAAGCGAGCAAGCTGGATTTGTTGATTCAGTTGGAATTGAACTATTTATGGAAATGCTAAATGACGAAATAAACAGAAAAAAAGGCATTGAAACTGATAGTGTAGAAGATACACAACCATTGTTAACCGTTGCAACTAATATAGATGATAAAGTTGTAAGTGATGAAGACTTAAAAATTGAAATTCATAAAATAATTAATACAATAGATTCTATTGATAAATTAAATAGTGTAACTAAAGAATTACTTGATCGTTTTGGCAAAATTACAGAAGATATGGAAATTTACATGTACGAAGAACTTTTTGAAAAATTAGCAGGTCGATTAGAAATAAAAAATATTAAACAAACTAATAGAGAAATTGAAATTATTATTCCTGATGAATTATTTAAAAAAATCAAAGTAACACAATTATTTGTGAATGTTAGTAATATAAGTAGAAATTTTAAATTTTCTATGCGAGGTAAATATTTAATAATAACATTAAACTTAATTAATTTAGAAAAGCATTTTATTTACTATTTAATTGATTTGATGTCTTTATTACAAAAATGTTAGTATAAAATTCTTGTTTTTTAACAAAATAATTGTTAGAAAGTAGGGATTTTTTTATGCAAATAACGGGAATTGTTAGAAGAATTGATGAACTTGGTAGAATTGTTATTCCAAAAGAAATTAGAACTAATTTACGCATTCATGATGGAGAAAATATGGAAATAATGATTGATAATGAAGAAAATATTATTTTAAAAAAACACATGATAATGAGTAAAATTGCTAATTATGCACAAAACTTTACTGATGCAATTTATGGCTTTATAAAAAAAAACATTATTATAACCGATGTAGATAAGATTATAGCTGCATCTGGAGACTTAAAAAAAGAACTTTTAAATCAAGAACTAAGTGATAATATGCTTGAATCAATAAAAAGAAGAGAATGTATCTTTGAACATCACACAAAAGATTTATGTATTATTAAGGAAAAATGTTTAGAATGCACTTACATTATTAATACAATAATTGTTAATGGAGATGCTGTAGGATTAATTATTATTTTATCTGCTGAAGAAAAAGTCAATGATATAGATGTTAAAATCATAAAAATAGTATCAAGTTTTTTAGAAAAACAGCTAATAATTTAAAAAACATGTAAAATGTTGTAAAATGTCGAATTATAACATACACAATTTATTGTATTTACAAATGCCAGATGTTACACTTTAATAGTAAGAAAAAGGAGAAAAATATAATATGTGTGACAGCATAAGAAAAGAAGTTGTTGTAGCAACCATTTTGTTTGTTGTAGTATCGGGTATTATAATTTATAATTTGTTTAAAGTATTTAATATTTATGATTTAATTTATTTGATATTATCTTCTATATTCTATTTTAGATATTTAATAATCAAAAAAAAGCAAAAGGATTATATCGATATGTGATATAATCTTTTTAGGTGATAAATTTGATTGATACGCACGCACATTTAAATATTAATGATAATATTGATGAAGTAATAAAAAAAATGAAAGATAATATAATAATTGTAAGTGGGACAAATGATATAGAAAATAGACAAGTTATTAATTTAATTAATAACTATGATAATATTTATGGTGTTATCGGAATTCACCCCAGTGAAGTTGAATTAATTACTGAAGAATCTTTTAATTTTATTGCAGATAACATGAATAATAAAAAAATAGTTGGAATTGGAGAAATTGGTTTAGATTATCATTATGATTGTAATAAAGAAAAACAAAAAGAAGTTTTTATAAGACAAATTAAGCTAGCTAATAAATATAATAAGACAATGGTTATTCACAGTCGCGATGCCATAAATGATACATATAATATATTAAAACAATATAAAAATAATAATATAAAAATAGATATTCATTGCTACAGTTCTAGTTTAGAAATGGCTTTTTTATTTATTGAGATGAATGCAATGCTTGGCATTGGTGGTGTTTTAACTTTTAAAAACAGTAAAATTTTAAAAAATGTTGTTAAAAATATTGATTTGAAGTATCTACTTTTAGAAACTGATAGTCCTTATTTAGCTCCAGTTCCTTTAAGAGGTACAAAAAATGAACCATATAATATTATTTATGTAGCACAAGAAATTGCTTTAATTAAGAAAATTTCTTGTGAAGAAGTTATTTCAGCAACAACTAATAATGCAATTTATCAATTTGACTTAGATAAAAAATTATGCTAAAATTTTAAGTGTCAATGAGGTGAAGAAATGAATTTATGTTTATTAAATTTAATTGGGAAATGGATGGGAATTGGTTTAGTTTTTGTTGTTTCTTTATTTAATTTTGGATATAAAACTATTGAAAATGTTATCATAAATGATGCTAAAAATAAGAATGTTTCTTATAATAGTATTGTTATAGATTATAAAACAGAATATGTATATGATAGAAATTTACCTAAAACGCATGAAGAAATAATAACTAAAGGTGTTAGTGGTGTTGCTTATAATGACGGAAAAAAGGAAGTTGTTTTAGTAGAACCAATTACAGAAGTTATTGAAATAGGTAGTGGTAAAACTGGTTTATATACAGGAATGCTTACAGGATATGGCCCAGATTGTGTAGGATGTAGCTCAGTTGGGAATGTTAATTGTTATACAAAGAAAAAAACAACTCATAGTTTAATTAATGATGGAATTTATTATGATGATGAGGAATTTGGTAAAGTGCGAATTTTATCGGCTGACCATCGAGAATTTCCATGTGGAACAATTATTGAAATTAATAATGAGGTTTTTAATAAAGAAATAGGTGTTGTTTTAGATACTGGTGGTGGAATGAGAAAAGCTTTTGATTCTGGCTGGATACTTATTGATATGGCGTTTGAAAAGGAATCACTAGTTCATTCAATTACTAATAAAAAAACAAATTTTACTGTTAAAAGATGGGGTTGGTAATCATCTTTTTTCTTATATTTAAAAAGATTACTCTAAATGTTTTAACTAATGTTTGAAATATTACATTAATATAGTATAATTTTAAATAGGAAGTGGAATTATGGAATATTCACCGAAAAAAATGAATGAAGAATTAAATAAAAACAATTTTCTTTTTAAAAAAAAGTTTGGACAGAATTTTATCATTGATGAAAATACAATTACGAATATAATAAATAGAACTAATATTGATAAAGATACTTTAGTTATCGAAATAGGTGCTGGAGCAGGATCTTTAACATATAAATTAGCACTTGTTTCAAAACAAGTATTAACTTATGAAATAGACGCAACTCTAGCAACTATTTTAAATAATAATTTAAAAAACACTAAAAATGTTGAAATTATTTATGATGACTTTTTAAAAAGAAGTGTTAAAGATGATTTAAAAAAGTATATTTATAATAAATTATATGTGGTTGCTAATTTGCCTTATTATATAACAACACCAATTATTGTTAAATTAATAGAAGATGATATCGATGTAGATAAAATTGTTGTTATGGTTCAAAAAGAAGTTGGAAATCGTTTTAAAGCGCAGCCTAATAGCAGAGATTACAGTTCTTTATCTGTTTTTCTAAATTACTATTTTAATGTAAATAAAATAATGGATGTTAGTAAAAATGTTTTTATTCCAAAACCAAATGTTGATAGTATTGTAGTAGAATTTAGTAAAAAGGAAAGTAAGTTATATTTAAAAGATAAAGAAATATTTTTTAAATTAATAAGGGATAGTTTTAAGCAAAAACGAAAAAATATTAGAAATAATTTAATTAATTATGATTTAAATATAATTAGTGATGTTTTAAAAAAATATAATTATGATTTAAGTGTAAGAGCGGAGCAACTAAGCATTAAAATATTTGTTGATATAGCTAATAGTATTTAACTATTTTTATAAAAAATGATAAAATATGTTATAAAGATAGGAGGGGTTATGATAAATAATAAGTGGGATGAAATTTTGAAAGATGAATTTGAAAAACCTTATTTTATAAATTTATTGAATATGGTAAAAAAAGAATATCAAAGCAAAATAATATATCCTAAATATGAAGAAATATTTAATGCTTTAAAACTTACTTCTTATGAAAATGTAACTGTTGTTATTTTGGGACAAGATCCTTATCATGAACAAAATCAGGCTCATGGATTATCGTTTTCTGCTGGTAATGACGTGAGACGACCACAATCCCTAAACAATATTTTTAAAGAATTGTATAATGATTTAGGTATAGTAAAGAAAACTAATGATTTAACTAGCTGGGCAAAGTCGGGAATTTTACTTTTGAATAGCATTTTAATGGTTGAAGCAGGAAAGCCTTTGTCTTATAAAGGATTTGGCTTTGAAATATTTACTGATGAAATAATTAAAAAATTAAATAAACGGAGTGAACCTATTATTTTTATATTATGGGGAAATTTTGCACGTAGTAAAAAAAAATATATTACTAATAAAAATCATTATATAATTGAATCAGTTCATCCATCGCCATTATCGGCTAATCGAGGTTTTTTTGGTAGTAAACCATTTTCAAAAACTAATCAAATTTTAAAAAGTTTAAATAAAAAAGAAATAAAATGGGAGTGATAATATGGAAGAAGCTTATAATTATTTATTAGAAGAAGTTGGATTAAAATATAATGATAGTATTGTTGTCGGTGTTTCTGGTGGACCAGATTCAATGGCTTTATTACATCTTTTAGTAAGACTAAAAAAAGCCATTGATTTAAAAGTTATTTGTGCTCATGTAAATCATAACGTTAGAAAAGAAAGTGCTGATGAAAAAGTTTTTGTGGAAAGATATTGTGCTAACAACAATATAATTTTTGAATATATGAAAATAGAAAATTATGGCGACGATAATTTTCATAATGAAGCAAGAAGTAAAAGATATTATTATTTTGGGCAAGTTGTTAAAAAATATAATGCAAAGTATTTATTAACGGCCCATCATGGTGATGATTTAATTGAAACTATTCTAATGCGTCTTGTTAGAGGTTCAACGTTAAGAGGATATAGTGGATTTTCAAAAATGGTTTCTATGGACAATTATATTGTTTTAAGACCTTTGATTAATGTAACAAAGTCAGCAATTATTTTATATTTGAAAAACAACAATTTAAGATGTGTTGAAGATAAATCAAATATTAATGATGTTTATACAAGAAATCGTTTTCGAAAATATATTGTTCCTCAATTAAAAAAAGAAGATATAAATGTTCATAAAAAATTTTATAAATTTAGTACTACTCTATTAGAATATAATGAATATATTGATAAACAAGTCAGCAAAATTATAAAGAAAGTATACCCACAAAATGTTCTTAATATAGAAGAATTTAATAAATTAGAGCATATTATTCAAATGAAAGTTATTTATTATATTTTAGAACAAATATATTTGGATGATTTAATGTTAATAACAGATAGTCATGCAGAATTAATATATGAATTAATTAATTCAAAAAGAACTAATTCAATAATTCATTTACCTAATAATATTAAAGCAATTAAAGAATATGATACTTTAGTATTAGCTAAAATTGAGCCAAAAGATAATTTATATGAAATTGAGTTATGTGATTATGCTAATTTAGTTAATGGGATGAATATCGAAATTGTTAGTAAATCAAACATTGATAATAATTTTATTTGTCGGTTAGATAGTTCTTTAGTAAAATTACCACTACATATTAGAAACAGACAAAATGGGGATAAAATGTATGTAAAAGGTATGTTAGGTAGAAAAAAAATTAATGATATATTTATTGATAGTAAGATACCATTAAAAGAAAGAGATATATGGCCGGTTGTTATTGATTCAAATGGGGATATTGTTTGGTTACCTGGACTTAAAAAATCTAAATTCGATAGAACAAAAGAAGAAAAGTATGATATAATACTTAAGTATTATTAAGGAGGAAGAATTTTAATGAATAAAAACAAAATAAAAAAGGGGTTATTGCCATATTTGGCTTTAATTATGATACTATCAGGAATAGTTTTCTTTTTTAGTATATTAAATCAAAAAGTTAATCAGTTAAGTTATGATGAATTTATGGGATTTGCTAATGCTTCAGAAATTACGGAGTTAAATATAATTCCTAAGAAGAGTGCCAGTGTATATGAAATAACAGGAAAATTAGAAGGTTATGGAAAGAATGAAACTTTTAGTTTAACTGTACCTTTATCAGATGAAGTAATTAATAGAATTTTGGATATTGCAGATGAGCATAGTATTGCTCTTACAACAATAAATGATCCAGAGTCAAGTTGGTTTTTAATTTTTATGGTAAGACTATTGCCAACATTATTATTAGTTGGTTTTGCATTTTTCTTTATTACTAGACAAATGGGTGGAACTGCTAATAAATCAATGGATTTTGGTAGAAGCAAAGCTCGTTTAAATAATGATGAAAATAAAGTTACTTTTAAACAAGTAGCAGGTTTAGATGAAGAAAAAGAAGAACTAAGTGAGTTAATAGATTTTTTAAAGAGTCCTAAGAAATTTACAAGACTTGGTGCTCGTATTCCAAAGGGAGTTTTGTTAGTTGGTCCTCCTGGAACAGGAAAGACTTTGCTTGCAAAAGCTGTAGCTGGTGAGGCTAATGTACCATTTTATTTTATAAGTGGTTCTGAATTTGTGGAATTATTTGTAGGTGTTGGTGCTAGTCGTGTAAGAGATATGTTTAAACAGGCTAAGCATACTGCTCCTTGTTTGATTTTTATTGATGAAATAGATGCGGTAGGACGTCAAAGAGGTGCTGGACTAGGTGGCGGACATGATGAACGTGAGCAAACTTTAAATCAATTATTAACTGAAATGGATGGTTTTGGTGCAAATGAAGGAATTATTATTATTGCTGCTACTAATCGTCCTGATGTATTAGATCCTGCATTACTTAGACCAGGTAGATTTGATAGACAAGTTACAGTTAATTTGCCAGATGTTAAGGGAAGAGAAGAAATACTTGAAGTTCATGCTAAGAATAAAATATTTGCTAAAGGAATAAAATTAGCTAATGTGGCTAAAAGAACAGTTGGTTTTAGTGGTGCTGACTTGGAAAATTTATTAAATGAAGCTGCCCTTTTAGCAGTTAGAAAAGATAGAAATGCAATTGCAATGGTTGATATTGACGAAGCACATGATCGTGTACTAATGGGCCCAGCTAAAAAAAGCCATAAATATACTGAAAAAGAAAAAAGATTAGTAGCTTTTCATGAAGCTGGACATGCAGTTGTTGGTATTAAATTAGATGGTGCTAATGATGTACAAAAGATTACTATTATTCCACGAGGTAATGCTGGAGGATATAATTTAATGCTTCCTAAGGAAGAAACTTATTTGACAACAAAAAACGAACTGCTAGAAACTATTAGTGGTTTACTTGGTGGTCGAGTAAGTGAAGAATTGATATTTAATGAAGTAACAACAGGAGCACATAATGACTTTGAAAAAGCAACTAAAATAGCTAGAGCAATGGTTACTGAATATGGAATGAGTAGTTTAGGACCAGTTCAATTTGAACATCAAGAATCAAGTGTATTTTTAGGTAGAGATTATAATAAATCAAGGAATTTTTCGAGTCAAGTGGCTTTTGAAATTGACCAAGAAGTAAGAAAAATTGTTGGAATGCAATATGATGTCACTAAAAAAATTCTTTCAGATAATATTGATTTACTTAATTTAATTGCTGAAACATTGATTGAAAAAGAAACTTTAACTAAAGAAGAAATTGATTATTTAGTTAAAAACAAATGTTTACCAGATGAAGATGGTGAAATTGATGATAGTGATTTTAAAGAATTATCTTTAAAAGATTTGAATTTAGAGGAATTAAAAAATTTAGCTAAAGAGCAAAAAATTAAAGGTTATTCTAAAATGAGTAAAGAAGAGTTATTAAAGCATTTAAAAGACGAATAAAAAACGTTCTTTTTTTTGTAATATTTATGAGTAAAAATAATATAATTAAAAGAGAGTTAATATGAATACAAAAGAGTTTCAAGATTTTATCAATAGTGATTTTCCATCTTTTTCCAATTGGCTTTTTTCTTTAAATCCTTATGAATTTACAAGTATCGCAACAATTATAGGATTTATAATATCACCAACTTTGACTATTAATCAGCAAAATTCTTTAGGTAATTTTTTTGAATTATTAGGACAAGTAATTTTGACTGTTAATGCCCAAGGAGTAACAGTTAAACAAAAAAGAAAGCAAAATTCTGGTATTAGTAAGGAATTAGAAGAAAAAGATTTGTATTTGGAAGTTAAAAAGTTAAAAGAAGAAGTTATTAAATTGCGTCAAGATATTTTAAATAATGAAAAAACTTAAAGTTATAATAATTTTAGTTTTTTTTATATTAAAAGACTTTATGTGTTATATTTTCTGTATAGAGAGCATTTTTTTTGTTATTATCCTTTTAAATGTTTTAAAAGTATTATATAATTAAAATAGGGTGAAGAATATGTTAGTAAATATGAATAAAATGTTACTTAAAGCTTGTAAGGAAAAATACTGTGTTCCTCATTTTAATATTAATAATTTAGAATGGACAAAATTCATACTAGAGGCAAGTGAAAGTGTAAGAAGTCCTATTATTTTAGGAGTATCTGAGGGAGCAATTAAATATTTTGGTGGTTATCATGTTGTTGTTAATGTAGTGAAATCATTAATTAGAGATTTAAGCATAACGGTTGATGTTGCTCTTCATTTAGACCATGGAACATCTTATGAAAGTTGTAAAAAAGCAATTGATGCTGGTTTTACTTCTGTAATGATAGATGCCTCTAAATATTCATTAGAAGATAATATCTATTTGACAAAAAAAGTTGTTAATTACGCCCATCCTTTTAATGTTACTGTAGAAGGAGAAATAGGTCATATTGGTGGAGTAGAAGATGGTGTTATTAATGAGATTTTATATACTAATGTTAAGGAAGCAAAGATGTTTTATGAAAATACTAACATAGATTTTTTAGCTCCAGCTTTAGGAAGTGTTCATGGATTATATAATGGCGAACCAAAATTAGCAATGGATCGTATGCTACAAATTAGTCAAGAATTACAAATTCCTTTAGTTTTACATGGAGGGACTGGCATTTCAGATGAATTAATAAAAAAAGCAATCAGTTGTGGGATAAATAAGCTTAATATAAATACCGAATTGCAAATAATTTGGACTAATGAAGTGCGAAAATTTCTTGATAATGATGTTAAAGTATATGATCCAAGAAAAATAATAAAATCAGGTGAATTAGCACTTAAAAATGCTGTTATCAATAAAATAGAAATATTAGGCAGTAAAAACAAGGCATAACACCAAAAAAATCAATTTACATATTAATATAGTAACTAAGGAGTGATTGGATGAAACAAATAGTAATTGAAGGAAATCAAGAATTGACAGGCACAATACGAGTAAGTGGTGCTAAAAATAGTGCGGTAGCATTAATACCTGCAGCTATTTTATCTGATGAAAATGTAGTAATTGAAAATGTCCCTAATATATCTGATATAAGTGCTTTAAATGAAATATTAGAATATTTAGGTGCCAAAGTTGTAAGTGATGGTTTAACTATGAAAATCGATTCTTCTAATATAGTTAACAGAGAAATACCAGAGGAAATTTCTAAAAAATTAAGAGCTTCTTATTATTTTATGTCAGTTTTATTAGGAAAATTTAAAAAAGTGGAAATGTATTTTCCTGGAGGTTGTTCAATAGGTGCAAGACCAATTGATCAAACATTGAAAGGCTATAAGGCTCTGGGAGCAACAGTTTTAGAAGAGGGAAACAAGTATACTATTATAGCTAACGATTTAGTCGGAGGGCATGTTTATTTAGATATGCCAAGTGTTGGTGCAACAGTAAATACGATGTTAGTTGCAGTTAAGGCAAAAGGTGAAACTATTATTGAAAATGCGGCTAAAGAACCTGAAATAGTTAATATTGCGATTTTTTTGAATAATATGGGAGCTAAAATAACGGGAGCAGGAACTAGTGAAATTATTATTCAAGGAGTTGAAAAATTGGGTAAAGCTTATATTGAAGTAATACCAGATCGAATTGAAGCAGGTACTTATGTAATTGCTGGTGCTTTAATGGGAAATAATTTAAAAATAGTGAACATTATTCCTGATCATATTGAAGCTCTTACTTTAAAATTAAAAGAAATGGGATTTAAAATGAATATTGGAAGTGATTTTCTAGAAATTTCTAGTATGCCTAGTTTAAAAGCAGTAAGGGTTAAGACTCTTGGTTATCCAGGTTTTGCAACAGATTTGCAGCAGCCATTAACCGTATTATTAACCCAATGTAATGGTGTTTCAAAACTAGATGAAACTATTTATGAAAATAGATTTAAAAATGTTGAGTTTTTAATTAAATTAGGAGCTGATATAAAATTAATTGATAATCAGCATATAGAAGTGAGCGGTCCTTCTGATTTGGTAGGAACTATAGTAAGTGCGACAGATTTAAGAGCAGGAGCTTGTTTGGTTTTAGCTGGTCTTAAAGCAAAAGGTGTGACAGTTGTTAAAGAAATAGAACATGTTTTAAGAGGATATGAAAATATAGTAGAAAAATTATCTAATGTTGGTGCTAAAATAAAGATTGAAGAATATGATTAAATAGAGAAAATAACTCTATTTTTTTAGGAGAAGATATGAAAAAAATTTTTGTTTTAGCAGTTGTTTTGTTATCTGTTTTTTTAATATATTTAACGACATTAGATAAGAAAGTTTATTATTTAGCCTTGGGTGATTCTTTAGCTTTAGGTATGACTCCATATAATAATTATGATTATGGTTACACTGATTATATAAAGGATTATTTAAGTCAAAAAAAAGTATTGGAAAAATATATAAATAATTTTGCTAAAAGTAGTTATCGTACTACTGATTTGATTAGAGCTATTAATGATAATGAAAAAGTTTTAATTGATGGAAAGAAGGTAACAATTAAGCATGCTTTGATAAAAGCTGATTTGGTAACAATATCAGTTGGAATGAATGATTTTATTAATAAGAATAGCCTTTTATCTTTGCTTGAAGAAAATGATATAACAATTTTTAAGTATGTAGATGAAATAATGGTTGATGTTGAAGAATTGTTTAAAATTATTAGAAAATATTGTAAGGAAGATGTTGTTATGGTTGGTTATTATAGTCCTATTGCAGATAATGAGAAAGTCAATAAATTTTTTAGCTATGTTAATTCAAAATATGACTATTTATCTAGTAAATATAATATAAAATATGTTGATATTTATAATCAATTTAAAAATAGTAATGATTATTTGATTGATAATTATAATGTTTATCCGAATAAAAAAGGTTATAAAAAAATTGCTGATGTTATTATTGGTATATTAGATGAAAGTTTGTTCAAATAATTATTGCATTTTTTTCAAATAATTGCTATACTATTGAAGAAACAAATTTCTATGATGTAATTAGTCATGGCAGAAGGAGAATAAATATGCAAGAAATTGGTACAAAATATGTTGATACAAAGGTTACGTGTGCTTGTGGTAATACATTTACTGTTAAGTCAACGAAGAATGAGTTACATGTTGAAACGTGTAATAATTGTCATCCGCAATATACTGGTTTACAAACAAGTGGCCGTAAGACTGGAAATATTGAAAGATTTAATGCTAAGTTAAGCAAGAAAGAAGCTAAATAAAGATTTTTTTAAAGAAGTCTTTTTTTATTACTAACTAATTTTATATATTGTATGTATGAAAAGTAGGAAAGCTAGTTTTTGATTTAAAAAATTTAATGATAAAATAAGTGTTAATAAGTTTAAAAAATTATAGTAATGTTTAATGTTGTATGCTTTCAAATTTAATTAGTAATCTTTATGAAAGTTTGAATTTGAAATATTAAAATAAAGACATTTTGCTTAAAATATAGTATAATAATGAATAACTGAGGTGAAATGATGGATGATATATTTAAATGTTTAACAGAATCAATTAAAGAACATAATCAAATAATATTAATGGCACATCAAAATATTGATTTAGATGCAATTGGATCTTTATTATGTTTATATAAAATAATAGAATCGTTTGATAAAAAAGTATATATCGTAATAAATAGAAAAACTAACGAGTCAGTTAAAAAAGCAAAATTAAAATTAGAACAAAACAACATAAAAATAAATTATATATATAATAAAAATAAAGTATTAGAAAATGATTTATTAATAATTCTTGATACACATAAAGAAGAAATAATAGAGTCAAATGAAATATTAAAAAAGGTAAAAGATAAGATAGTTATAGACCATCATATAAAAGCTACTAATAATATTAAAGATACTATAATGTCTTATATAAATTCTAATCTATCTAGTACTGTTGAAATAATTACTGAATATTTAAAATATTTAAATAAACAAATTAATCCTATTATTGCGACTATTATGTTAGCTGGTATTGAAATTGATACTAATAATTTTAATATAAAAACAACTGAAAGAACTCATGAAACAGCAGCTCAATTATTAAAATTAGGAGCTGATAATTTAATAAAAAAAGAATTATTACAAGAAAATAAAGAAGAATATTTAAAACGACAAGAATTAATAAAAAATGCTTTTATGATTAATAAAACAATGGCTCTTTGTTTATTTGATGAAGATATTTATAAACAAGAAGATTTATCAATAATTGCTAATGAATTATTACAATTTGATAATGTTGAAGTAGGATTTGCAATTGGAAAAGTTTCAAAAAATGCAATTGGTATAAGTGCTAAAAGCTTAGGCAATATTGATGTTGAACAAATAATGAAAAAACTTGGTGGTGGTGGTCATTCAAGTAATGCTGCATCAAAAATAGAAAATTCAAGCATAAAAGAAATAAAAGAACAACTATTAGAGATATTAAAATAGGAGGTAATATGAAAATAATTTTAACGGCAAATGTAAAAGGTCATGGTAAAAAAGGTGAAATAATAACCGTGAAAGATGGTTTTGGTATGAACTATTTAATTAAAAATCAATTAGGAATATTGGCAGATAGTAGTGGTATGAAAAAATTAAATACAGAAATAAGAAAAAAAGAAGAAGAAGTTAATCAATTAAAAGAAGAAGCAATTAATTTAAAAAATCAATTAGAAAAGATTCATCTTATTTTTAAAGTTAAAACAGGATCTTCAGATAAGGTTTTTGGCAGTATTAGTCAAAAGCAAATTGAAAATGAATTAAAAAATAAAGGTTTTAATATTGATAAAAAGAAAATTATTATTGATTTTCCTTTGATTTGTTTAGGAATTTATAATGTTAAAGTAAATCTTTATAAAGAAATAATAGGAGAAATAAAAGTCGAATTGCAAAAAGAAAGTAGGTAGTATTATGTTAGAAAAAAGAATTCCACACGATGTTGAAGCAGAACAATCAGTAATCGGTGCTATGTTTCTATCTAAAAATGCCCTACAAAAAGCTGTTGAATCATTAGATAAAGAGTTGTTTTATATTGATGCTCATATAAAAATATTTGGAATTATTAGTGATTTATGTGAAAAAAAGAGTTCGGTTGATATTACTACTGTTAGTTCAGAACTGAAAAAAAGAGGTTTGTTGAAACAAATTGGAGGTAATGAGTATTTAAGTGAGCTAGTTACTTCGGTTCCAACAGCCGCTAATATTGATGAATATATCAAAATAGTTGATGAAAATGCTATTTTAAGAAAATTAATTGATGAGACAACAGTGATAACTTCTGAATGTTATCAACAGACTAAACCGTTTAGTGAAATCCTTGAAAATGCTGAGAAAAGAATATTTAGTGTTGTTAAAACACAAAAAGGAACTGAGTTTAGAACTATTCAAGATGTCTTATTTAAAACGCAACAACAATTGGAAAAATTGTCACAAAATCATAATGAGGTAACGGGCATTGCGACAGGATTTTATGATTTAGATAAAAAGACTTTAGGCATGCATGGTGGTGAATTAATTATATTGGCTGCTCGTCCAGGAATGGGAAAAACATCTTTTGCTTTAAATGTAGCAACTAATATTGCTATTAATTCAAAGAAGACAGTCGCACTTTTTAATATGGAAATGAATGCTGAACAATTAGTAATGAGGATGTTATCATCTGTTGGACAAATTGATAATAATAAGTTGAAGGCAGGACGATTAGAACATGATGATTGGAAAAAGTTAAATGAGGCAATTAGTAGATTAGCTGATACGAAGATATTTATTGATGATACTTCGGATATGACAATTAATGAAATAAGAGCTAAATGTCGTCGCCTTGCTACGAGTGAAAAAGGATTAGATGTTATTGTAATTGATTATTTACAGCTTATTAGTGGAACTTCTAGAAATAGTAATAATCGTCAACAAGAGGTTTCTGATATTTCAAGAGGGCTAAAAACAATGGCAATGGAATTGAATGTTCCTGTTATTGCGGCTGCTCAGTTATCTCGTAGTGTTGAGGGACGTGAAGACAAAAGACCATTACTTAGTGATTTAAGAGAGTCCGGATCAATTGAACAGGATGCTGATATAGTTTCTTTCTTGTTTAGTGAGGCTTACTATAAAAAAGATTTAGCGATTGATGAAAATACAGTTAAATCAGAACTTATTTTAGCTAAACATCGTAATGGTTCAACTGGTTCAATTGATTTAGTATTTAAAAAAAATACTAGTACTTTTGTAAATTATATAAATAAAGAAGAATAGGTGATTATATGAAAAAAGGATTATTAATTATATCCATTATAATATTGAGTTTGTCTATATTCTGGCTTGGCTTTGATTACCGAAAAAGTGATGAGCCTAATATATATTATCAAGTATTTCTTGATGGTGATTTAGTAGGTGTTGTAACATCTAAATCAAAATTAGAAAAATATATAAATGGACAAAATGAATATATTAAAAACAAATATAAGGTGACTGATGTATATTCACCTAATGGACTAGAAATAGAAAAAATAGTAACTTATTCTAGTAAAGCAGACAAAATAAGTGATGTATATAATAAAATAAAAAATAAAAAAGCTTTTACAATTAAAGGCTTTCAAATGACTATTAAAGATGGTGAAAAATCGCAAGTTATTTATGCAACTAATTCTAATGTTTTTGTTAAGGCTTTAGAAAGTACAATTGAGACTTTTGTTGGAAAAGATAATTATAAGAATTATATAAATAAGTCACAAAAGAAGATTGTTGAAACAGGAAAAATAATTGAAAATGTATATATTGAAAATACTAAAACAATTAAAGAAACTTTTATTTCAACTGATGAATTGATTTATACTAATTCAGAAGATTTAAATCAGTATTTTATTTTTGGTAAAAAAATGCAGAAAAACAGTTATATAGTTAAACCTGGTGATACTATTGAAAGTATTGCTTTTGATAATAAAATAAGCGTAGAGGAATTTTTACTGTCAAATGATAATATAACTAATTCTAAGAATTTATTATTTGCTGGACAAACGGTTTCTATAGCTGTAACTGATCCTCAAATTAAAGTTGTTGTAGAAGAATATGTTATTGAAGATGTTTTAAATAAGCATAAAACAATTGAACAATACGATGCTAATAGACCAATTGGAAATAATCAAGTTATACAGTATGGTGCCGATGGTATAGACCGTGTTTCTAAAGATGTGAAAAGAACTAATGGTGCGATTACGTATGTTAACACGCAAAGTAAAATTGAAGCTAAACCAACTATAAATCAGATTATTGTAATTGGCCAAAAATATATTCCAACGATTGGTAGTCTTACTGTTTGGGCATGGCCTACGGCAGGAGGATGGACAATTAGTTCTGGGTATGGATATCGTATAAACCCAATTAATGGAGCTCGTGAGTTACATGATGGTATTGATATTGCAGGAACAGGCTATAATTCACCTATATATGCTGCTAATAATGGAATAGTAGTAACTGCATCATATGGTAATGTTAATGGTAATTTTGTAGTTATTAATCATAATAATGGATATTATACTTATTATGGTCATATGACAAGGTATTTAGTTCAAAAAGGTCAAACAGTTGCGAGGGGAGAACAAATTGGTTTAATTGGTTCAACTGGTTGGGCAACTGGACCACATTTACACTTTGGCGTATTTTATGGATTTCCTTATTATGGAGGATATTCTCTTAATCCATGGAGTATATACAAATAATGAAAGTAAGTGTGCTTGCTAGTGGTTCTAAAGGAAATAGTACATACCTTGAAACAACTAGTCATAAAATATTGATTGATATTGGGACTAACTGTAAATATATAGAAAAAGAACTGCTTGATATTGATGTCTTACCAAGTTCAATTGATACAATATTTATAACTCATGATCATATAGACCATATAAGTGCTTTAAAAGTATTTTTGAAAAAAAATCATCCAACAGTTTATGTAACAAAAAAAATAAAAGAAGAAATAGAAAAAAAAATTATTTTGGAAAAATATCAAATAATAAATAACAAATTATTGCTTGATGAATTAACTGTTGATATTTTAAAAACATCACATGATGCTATAGATTCTGTTGGATTTATTTTTGAAACAGAATTTTCATCTTTAGTTTACATTACAGATACAGGTTATATTAACGTAAAGTATTTTGAGCGACTAAAAAACAAAAAAATGTATATTTTAGAGAGTAATCATGATGTGGAAATGTTAATGAACAGTAAGTATAGATATGATTTAAAGGTAAGAATTTTAGGAGATAGGGGACATTTGTCAAATGAAATGGCAACTAATTATTTAAAAGAGTTTATTGGACAAAAAACCGAGTATATTATTCTTATTCATCTAAGTGAAGAAAATAATACAGAAGAAATAGCTTATAGCACGTTAGAAAAAAAGTTAAAAGAGGAGCATATTGAAAATAAGAAAATAATTATTGCTAAGCAAAATGAGAGAACGGATTTGATTGAAGTATGATAAAAATAATCTGTGTTGGAAAAATAAAAGAGAATTTTTTTAGGCAAGCTATTTTGGAATATCAAAAGCGTTTATCTAAATATACTAAATTTGAAATAATAGAAGTATCAGATGAATATGAAAATAGTATTGATTTAGTTTTAGAAAAAGAAAAGGAACATATTTTAAAACATATTATGCCAAAAGATTATGTGATTACACTTGAAATAGATGGAACTTTGTTATCTTCATCAGAGTTAGCTTATAAAATTGAGCAGACTTTAATAATTAATTCAAATATAGTTTTTATAATTGGGGGTTCCTATGGACTTCATGATTGTGTAAAAGAAAGAAGTAATTATAAATTAAGCTTTTCTAAGTTAACTTTTCCTCATCAATTATTTAGAGTAGTTCTTTTAGAACAAATTTATCGCGTTTTTAAAATAATTAATAATGAATCTTATCATAAATGAATAAAAAGTAATAAAAATATTCACTATAAATTAGGAGGATATTTTTATGAAAAAAACTTTAATTATATTAATTTTTATAATAAGCTTTTATATATTTGTTTCTAGTGTTGGCTCTAAAGTGCTGATTCCTAATGAAGCAATAAGAATTAGAATAATTGCTAATAGTAATTCTGTAAATGATCAAAATATTAAGAAACAGGTTAAAAATAGTGTAGAAAATGATGTTTATTATTTATTGAAAGATGCTAAAACAATAGAAGAAACTAGATCAATTATTAATCATAATTTAGATAAAATAGATATTTCTGTAAAAAAAGCTTTATCTTATTTAAATGACAAGACAAAGTATAATGTTAATTTTGGTTATAATTATTTTCCTGATAAAACTTTTAAAGGTATTAAATATAAAGAAGGATTTTATGAATCACTAGTTGTAACGCTTGGAGAAGGACAAGGTGATAATTGGTGGTGTGTGCTATTTCCTCCTTTATGTCTTTTAGAAGCTGAAGAAAGTACTAATGTTGAATATAAATCTTATGTTAAAGAAATTCTAGATAAATATTTTTAAGTCTAAAATACCTTCTTAATAAGTAAAATCTTATAGGAGGTTTTTTTTATGAAATTAACAGCAATAATTATAATTGGTATTGCTCTTAGCATGGATGCTTTTTCTTTAGCTTTGGCTTATGGGACTTTAGGTATAAAAAGAAAAGATATTTTTAAACTATCAATAATTGTGGGATTATATCATTTTATAATGCCATTATTGGGAACTTTGTTTGGAGAAATTATTATAAAGTATATTAAAGTTCCTTCTAATATAATAGTTTTTATTATTTTATTGTTTATTGGAATTAATTTAATAAGAGAATCTTTTGAAAATAAGAAAGTAAGCAATAAAAATAATTTATTTGATTTTCTTGCTTTTGGCTTAGCGGTTAGTATTGATAGTTTTTCAGTAGGAATTGGATTAGAAACTGTAACTAGTATGCATTTGCAAAGTTCTCTTATATTTTGTTTGTTAAGTTGCTTTTTTACTTTAGTCGGTTTAATTTTAGGTAAGAAAGTAAAGACTATATTTGGTAAAGTTTCTACTATTATAGGAGGGGTTTTATTAATTATTATTGCGATTACGTATTTATATCATTAATTGTAAAAAGTTTAGTCTTTAATTGACAATAATAAAGTATTTTGTTAGAATATCATCTTATGAGGTGTAAATAATTATGATGGCAAATACAGTTTTAGTATTTAAAGCAGCATATATTAATAGTGAAGAGCAAGAAATCGCAATTTTTAAATATGAAGAAACGATAATTATTTCTGAATTGCAGTTAAAAAAAAATATTGCGAATACATATGTGCCTATTTTAAACTTTAAAAATCATCAATATGATGGTATTACAATTAATGGTGATTTAGAAGTTCTTTGCCAGTTTGATATTGAAAATAGTATTTATTACAGAATAGAAAATGATGAATTAATTGTAATTGAAACACCTGAGTTAATTGAAAAGGCAAGACAGGCATTTAAAGAAGAAGATATTTATAAAAACAATTTAGATGACAATATAGATTTTTCTTATGATTTTGATGTTCCAACTAATATTTTAAAATATGGAGAAATTTTAACTAATAAGCTATATATAATGGATCCAGCAATTGGAAGAGATGAAGAACTTGCTGAATTAGAAGCTTGTTTATTAACACCTAAAAAAAGTCCGTTGTTAGTTGGTTATCCTGGTGTTGGCAAAACTGCTATTGTAGAAGGATTATCATATCGCTTACAAAGGGGACAAGTACCGGCTTGTTTTAAAAATTTTCAAATAGTTTCTTTTGATTCTAGTTTATTAGTAGCTGGGACTAAATATCGTGGTGAATTTGAAGAAAGAATGAAAGAGTTATTAAAAAGTATTGCTTGTATAAAAAAATTAGTTGTTTTTATAGATGAATTTCATACTTTAATAGGTGCAGGAATGAGTGAAAATACTAATATTGATGTTGCCAATATTTTAAAACCGTATTTAGCTGAAGGAAAAATCAAAATAATTGGGGCAACAACAAATGAAGAATATGAAAAAATAATATCTAAAGATAAAGCTTTTAAACGTCGTTTTGAAATTATTAATATTGAAGAATCATCATTAGAAACAACAATTAGGATATTAGATAGTTCAATAAAATATTATGAGCAAGAAACAAATGTTAAATTTATTAAAAATGAACAGGAAAAAGCAATTGCTTTAGCCGGTATTGTGAGTGTATCAGATGAACAATTTAGAATAAAAGCAGATGCTAATTATAATCCAGATTTAGCTTTATCTATTTTAGCAAAGTCTTTTGCTTATGCTGGAATTCAAAATAAAAGTACAGTTAAAATGGAAGATGTTGTTAAGGCAATAAGAAAGTGTGGACGAATAACTGAAAGTGGAAAAGAAGAAATAGCGCAAAAAATTTTAACTTTTCATAGAAATGTTTAAATGATCTTTTTATAATTAGAATTAATAAGTACTATCAATATTATTGTATTTAGTTTATAACTATTATAATTTTAATGTTTTATTGTATTTAAAAAGAAAATGATTAGTGATAATAATTATTCTGATAAATTACAATTTATAAAATGGAAGATTGATAAAACTAAGTTATAAATAAGATTGCTTTTTTTTTGTTTAAAACAATTAAATAGGACTTTTATTTTAAAAAGTAGTAAATTGATAAGATAAATTTACAAAATTTATATAGACTTAATTAGTTTTATTTAATATAAAAGTATTGTAAATAAAGAGTAAAACACAATTTAACCATAAAAAAAGTCATACTAAAAGAGTTTTTACATCAAAAAATTATAGTAGATTAAATTGATATTTTGTGTTAAAATATATACTGTTATATAAATAGAAAATTGGTGGTATAATGGGAAAAATAATCGCACTTGTAAATCAAAAAGGCGGTGTTGGTAAGACCACATCGAGTATAAATCTAGCAGCTTCATTAGGATGTTTAAAACAAAAAGTCCTTTTAGTTGATTTAGATCCACAAGGAAATTCAACAACCGGAACTGGTGTTGATAAAATGGAAATAAATCATTGCATATATGATTTATTAATTGGTAAATCACCAATGAAAGAAGTTCTTGTTAAAACAAAATATAAAAACTTATATGTTCTTCCAGCAACCATTCGTTTAGCGGGAGCTGATATTGAGTTAATGGAACAAAGCCGTGAAAACAAAGAATTTTTAAAAAATGGTCAATTAAAAAAGCATCTTGATTTATTAAAACCTGTATTTGATTTTATTATAATTGATTGTCCTCCATCATTAGGTCTTTTAACGACAAATGCATTAACAGCAGCTGATTCAGTAATGATACCAGTTCAATGTGAATTTTTTGCCTTAGAAGGAATAATGCAATTATTAAATACAATAATGATGGCTCAAAAGAGTTTAAATACTCAATTAGAAATAGAAGGTGTTTTACTTACTATGCTTGACAATCGAACTAATTTAGGATTAGAAGTAGTAGAAGAAATTAAAAGCTATTTTAAAGAAAAAGTATATGATACAATTATTCCAAGGTTAGTTAGATTGTCAGAAGCTCCTAGTCATGGAAAGCCAATTGTATATTATGATCCAAATAGTCGTGGAACAGAAGCGTATATAAATTTAGCAAAGGAAGTGATTGAACATAATGGAAAATAGAAAAAGAGCTTTAGGACGTGGATTAGAAGAACTTTTTAATAGTGACAATTTAGATTTAGAAACAATTGAAAAGCAAATTTATGAAACAGTTACTAATGAAGAAATTATTGAAGTAAATTTGGAAGAATTAAGACCCAATCCTCATCAACCACGAAAGCAGTTTAAAGATACGGCTTTACAAGAATTGTCTGACTCAATAAAGGAACATGGTGTTTTTCAACCAATTATTATAAAAAGAAGTATTAAAGGTTATGAAATAATTGCTGGAGAAAGGCGAGTTAGAGCCTCAAAGTTAGCTGGATTAAAAACAATTCCCGCTATTATTAGATCATTTACTGATGAACAAATGATGGAAATTGCCTTATTAGAAAACTTACAAAGAGAAAACTTAAATGTTATTGAAGAAGCTAATGCTTATAAAAAAATGATTGAAAAATTGAATTTAACTCAAGAAGATCTTGCTAAAAAAGTTGGAAAAAGTAGAAGTCATATTACCAATCTTTTAGGATTATTAAGGCTTCCTAAAGAAGTTCAAGAAATGCTTGAAGAAAATAAAATTTCAATGGGGCATGCTAGAGTATTAAGTAAATTAGAAGATGAGGAAAAAATTAAAGAAGTAGCTCTTAAAATCGCTAATAATAATTTACCAGTTAGAGAAGTAGAAAGATTAGCGGAAGGAACTGATTTTGAAAGAAAAATAAAAATTGAACGTCGTAAAAGAGAATCAGATCGTGATTTTAAAAATGTAGAAAATCTTTTAAGTGAGAAACTAGATTCTAAAGTTAAAATAAAAGAGCATAAAATTGAAATATCTTTTACAAATATTGCTGATTTAAATCGTATTTTAGAAATTATAAATATAAAGGAAGATTAATATGTTAGATAAAATATTAACAAAACAAATTATTGCACCAATACTCATTATATTTATTAGTATAATATTATGGGTAATATTAAACCATATAATTAATAATTTATTTAAAATAAAAATAATTGATGGTAAGAAGCAGAAGACAATTGCTGCTTTAATAAAAAACATTATCAAAGTATTTCTTATAACAATAGCTATTTTAATGATTATGGATGTATATGGTATTGATACTAAATCATTAGTAACATCTTTAGGTGTGGTGGGATTAGTAGCTGGTTTAGCATTACAAGATTTATTAAAAGATTTTATTACTGGAATGTCAATTATTTTTGAAAATCAATATTGTATTGGAGATATTGTTACAATTAATGGTTTTCAAGGTGAAGTAATTTATTTAAGTATGAAAAGTACAAGAGTCAAATCTTTTAAAGGGGAAATAAGAATATTTGCTAATAGAACAATTACAGAAATAATAAATCATTCAATTGCTAATTCTTTAGCGATTGTTGATATAGCGATTGCTTATAATTCTGATTTAAATAAAATTGAAAAAGTTTTAAATGAAACTTGTGAAAAGTTGACTAAATCATTATCGAATTTAAAAAGTGATATTACATGTTTAGGTATTCAAAAATTAAGCGAATCAGCAATTATTTACCGTATAGTTGTTGAAACGGCTCCGATGGAACAATATGAAATAGAAAGAATTTTAAGAAAAGAGTTAATCGAAGTATTAGAAAAAAATAAAATAGAAGTACCTTTTCCACAACTGGTAATACATAATGCTTAAAGAGTATAAACTAAGTGATATTGTTATAATGAAAAAGCCTCATCCTTGTGGCACTAATGAATGGGAAATAACAAGGGTTGGAGCAGATATTAAAATCAAATGTTTGAAGTGTGGACGCAGTATTATGATGCCAAGAATTGATTTTAATAAAAAATTAAAAAAAGTTAAATAGGAGTATTATGAGAAAAAAGAAGAATAAAACATTAGGCCCAGTAACAACAATTATTCTAATAACTATTATTGTAATGATTATTACTTCCATTCTTTCTTTAATTGGATTTGAGGGGCAACAAACAATTATTACTAATGGTATTTTAGAAACATATTTAATTACTATAAAAAATATTTTTTCAATAGAAGGAATTAAGAGCTTTTTTGGTAATTCCATTATTAATTTACAAACATTTAAACCATTATTTTATTTAATAATGTCTTTAATTAGTTTAGGAATAGCTGAAAGAAGTGGCTTATTAAAAGCTATTGCTGAAAAGATAAAAAAGTTAAAATTCAAATATTTAACGATTTTAGTTATGACAATAAGTATTATTAGTATATTTTTTGGTGATTATAGTTTTGCTTTTTTAATGCCGTTTGTTGCTTTAATTTACAAACATATCGGTAAAAATCCTATTTTAGGAATAATAACTGTTTTTTTAGCATTAACATTAGGATATGGACTTGGTATATTTTATGATTATCAAGATTATTCATTAGGAATAATGACTGAATTATCTGCACAAGTAGATGTTGATAAAACCTATTCTTTTAATTTATTATCAAATTTATATATAATGATTTTTAGTTCAGCTGTTTTAGTTATTGTTTGTTCTAATTTAATTGAAACTAAAATTGCTCCTAAATTTAATAATCCAGAAGTTAAAGAAGATGAAATAATTATATCAAAAGAAGCTGGTCAATATACTTTAATGGCATTGATGTTATTACTTTTGTTAATTATTTATTTGATTATACCAGGGTCACCTTATATGGGATTTTTGCTTGATAAGGAACAACCAAAATATATTGCGATGTTACTTGGTGATAATTCACCATTTAATATTGGATTTCCTTATATAGTTATGATTATAATGATGATTTGTAGTTTTATTTATGGTAAAATATCTAAAAACATTAAAACATCTTATGACTATAATGAAGGCTTAGCAGCTGTTTTTGATAAAACTGGATATATATTTGTTTTAATATTTTTTATATCACAATTAATTGGTTTATTGGAATGGACTAATATTGGTAATGTTATAACTGTTAATTTATTAGATTTTATGAGTGGCTTACAATTTTCAGGATTACCACTAATATTTATATCTTTTTTAATAATTGTTTTTATTACTATTTTAATTCCTTCTAGTATGGATAAGTGGATATTATTTTCCCCAATTATAATTCCTTTATTTATGAGATCTAATATAACTCCTGATTATACACAGCATATGTTTAGTGTTGCTGATAGTGTTGGGAAAGTTTTAACACCTATTTTTCCTTATTATATAATTATGCTTGGTTTGATTTATAAATATAAAAATCAAAATGATATTTCATTGTTTGGTATAATTAAATTAACTTTTCCAGTAACAATGATTTTATCAGGATTATTATTATTAATATTATTAAGTTGGTTTTTAATAGGATTGCCTTTAGGAATCAATTCATTTCCATCATTATAATAGTTTATTAATAACTTAGAATAAGTTATTATAAGTTTTATAGATATTTTGATATAGAATATAAAAGAAAATGTGATTAATAATTATAAGCACATTATATTAGGAGGAAGTTTATGAGTTTAACTGCAGGAATTATTGGATTACCCAATGTTGGTAAATCAACTTTATTTAATGCAATAACAAAGAAAAACATTTTAGCAGCTAATTATCCGTTTGCAACAATTGATCCAAATGTGGGAATGGTAACTGTACCAGATGTTAGACTTCAATTTTTGGAAAATCTTTATATTCCAGATAGGCTAATTCCTACTAATTTTGAATTTACAGATATTGCTGGGCTAGTAAAAGGCGCTTCTAAAGGCGAAGGCCTTGGCAATAAATTCTTATCTTATATAAGAGAAGTTGATGCAATTTGTGAAGTTGTAAGATGTTTTGTTGATAATAATATTATTCATGTTGAAGGTAATGTTGATCCTATTAGAGATATTGAAATTGTTGGTATTGAACTTATATTAGCTGATTTAGAAATTATTGAAAATAGGATTAAACGACTTGGAAAAAAAGCAATGATGGCAAAGGATAAAGAAACTATAAAAGAAACTGTTTTAATGGAAAAAATAAGAGAATCTTTATTAAAAAATGAGCCAGTTCGTAAATTAGAACTAAATGAAGAAGAATTGAACTTTATTTCATCTTTTAATTTACTTACATTAAAACCTATTATATATATGGCAAATATTAATGAAGAAGATTTACTTAATAATGGAAATATTTATGTTGATAAAGTAATTGAATATGCCAAAGCTGAAAATAGTAGTGTTATAACTGTTTGTGCTAAAATTGAGTCTGAATTAAGTGAATTAAATGATGATGAAAAAAATATGTTTTTAGTTGATTTAAATATTAAAGAAAGTGGTTTAGATAAATTAATAAAAGCCACATATAATTTATTGGGCCTTGCTACATACTTTACGGTTGGAACAGATGAAGTAAAAGCTTGGACTTATCATAAAGGTATGAAGGCACCGGCTTGTGCAGGAATTATTCATACTGATTTTGAACGAGGTTTTATAAAAGCTGAAGTTATGAGTTATATTGATTTAGAAAAATATGGTTCTGAGAAAGCTGTTAAAGAAGCAGGGAGAATGCGTTTAGAAGGTAAAGAATACATAATGCAAGATGGTGATATTTGTACCTTTAGATTTAACGTTTAGGAGTATTATGAGAGAGTTTTTTGTTGGTAAAAAAGATTTATTAGAAACCTTTGGAATTGTTCATTTAATATGTATTTTAATAGTTGTTATTGGAATAGTTTTTATTGTAATTAATCGTAAGAAAATTTATAGTTTAAGTGATAAAACAAAAAGAAAAATAACTATTTTTTTAATTGCTATTATGTTTTTAAATATGAGTATATATTATTTATCAGAGATTATATATGGAACATATGATTATAAGACTAATTTGCCTTTTCATTTTTGTTTTATTTCTGGTTATTTATTTATGTATGCTTGGTTTTTTAAAAAAAAGAGTTTAATTAAAATTACTTATTTTTTAGGATATATAGGCCCCTTAGTTGCAATAATTTGGCCTGATGTTTATCCACCTAATTCATTTGTTTTTTATCAATTTTTTATTAGTCATCATTTATTTTTATGTGGTAATTTGTTTTTATATTATGCATATAATTACAAAATAGAAAAGAAAGATGTAATTAGGACTTTTGTCTTTATTAATGCGGTTTTTATATTTATGTGTGGATTTAATTATATTTTTAAAACAAATTATATTATGTCCAATAGCTTACCAGAGTTTTTTTTGGAATTATATCCAATATTTAGAAAAATTGATTATCCTGCAGTTCTTTTAGAAGTAGCAGCAATATTAATTATGCTTATTGCTTATATTCCTGTTTATTTTAACAAAAATTGTTTACATAAACAAAAAAATTTGCTATAATCTGTCTTGAGTATTAAATTACTCCTTGCTTTATTTAAAGCCGTAAGACCAGAAGGAGGTGGAAAAATGAGAAACTATGAAATCATGTTTATCGTTAGACCAACATTAGGAGAAGATGAAATCAAAAAAACTGCATTGAATTTTGAAAAAATCTTAACTGATAATGGTGCGACAATTAAAGATGTTAAAGAAGTTGGACAAAGAGAATTAGCTTATGAAATTAAAAAGTTTAATAGTGGATATTATTATATATATACTATTTTAAGTAATGATGACAAAGCTATTAAAGAGTTTGATCGCTTAGCTTTAATAAGTGGTGATATTATTCGCCATTTAATAACTAAAGTAGAAGTTTAATGGAGAAAAAATATGAATAAAGTTTTATTAATAGGAAGACTTACTGGTAAACCTGAATTAAGATATACTAGTTCTAATTTACCATATTCAAGATTTTCTGTTGCAGTAAATCGTAATTTTACTAACAGTCAGGGCCAAAGAGAAGCCGATTTTATAAATATTATTATTTGGAGAAAACAAGCTGAAAATGTTTGTAATTATTTAGATAAAGGTAGTCGTGTTTCAATTGAAGGAAGAATTCAGACTGGTAGTTATGATGATAAAGACGGAAATAAGCGTTATACAGTAGAAGTTGCTGCCGATAGTGTTGAATTTTTAGATACTAAATCACAAAATCAAGCACGTAGTCAAGGGGCTGATACAAGTCCTTATGATTATCAAGCTAATGTACAAGGAAATAATGTTAATGTTGAAGCAAGTCCTTTTGCAGAATATGGTGAAGAAGTTACTATTGATGACAATTTCTTAGAATAAGGAGGAATAAACATGGCTGAATTTTATAGAAAAAAGAAAAAAATATGTCAAATGTGTGCTGGAAAAAGCGTTGATTATAAAGATATTGACATAATTAAAAAATATATAAGTAATGAAAGTAAAAAGATATTACCTAGAAGAATGACTGGAGCATGTGCTAAACATCAAAGACATATAGCTGATGAAGTTAAAAAAGCTCGTTTTATGGCTTTAGTTCCATTTACAAAATAGATAGAAATATCTTTTTTTTTATAATATAATAAGTGATAAATTAGTTGATCAAAAATTTGTAAAAAATATTGTTATAAAAAATTGCTTTTGCTTTTATTCTAGGTTATACTATATCTAGAATAGAAGGACTGATAAAATGATTTTAAGAAAACCTTATGCTTTATTAATTAAAAATTTTAGATTAATGCATATTATATTTGCATTATTATCAATATTTTTGTTTTCAAAATGCTCTAATTTTTTAAGCTTT